>JAGBSR010000234.1 GCA_017631745.1 Clostridia bacterium
CAGCTGCCGGTAGTACCGTAAAAATGTATGAGACTCTCAAAGAGGCTTTCGGCGGTAATGTAACACTTGAAACCTGTCCGCAGTACCTTACACTCACAGACGAAGCGCCGGCAGGACTCCTCGCTAAGGTTAATCCTCCTCTTCACGCTCAGGAGGATATCGAAGCTCTCTGGGAGGGTATCAGAAACGGCAGTGTCAAGACTATGGGTACCGACAATGTGCCCGTTGACAAGGCAAAGAAATATGAGCGCGGTGATGACATCTGGGGCGTATATGTAGGCTTCGGCGGCCCGGGTATGATTCTTCCTGTGCTTCTCAGTGAGGGTTACCATAAGAGAAATATTCCTCTTCATACACTTTCTCAGGTAAACAGCATCAACACAGCAAGAGTATTCGGTCTTGAAGATAAGGGTGAAATCGCTATCGGTAAGGATGCCGACCTTGCAATTGTTGACCTTGACCTTGAAAAGACAATCACTCCTGAGCTTTTCGGCTACAGTGACTTTTCAATTTATGAGGGTATGACCTTCAGGGGTTGGCCCAAGTACACTATCAGCCGTGGTGAAATCATTCAGAAAGACGGTGTTATCACTGCTGAATGCGGCAGAGGTAAGTATATAAGAAGAAGCATATAATTTTATAAAAACAGCAAAGCAACTGTCTTCGGATAGTTGCTTTAATTTTTTTGTTGTGTTATAATTAATCGGTTAATTATATATTTTAAGTTTATTAAAGGAAGTCGTAATATGATTCATTGTAGCGAAATACTTTCCGAATTTGCATATAATCTTAAATTCACAGACCTCAGTGACGAGGTAGTGGATACCACCAAGAGATATATTGCCGACTATTATGCAGCATCCTTTGCAGGCATCAAAGTCAACGTCACATTTAACGATGCAGTTATTGATGTCATCACCGAGATGGGCGGCAAGCAGGAGTGTGACTATATATTTTCAGATGTTCGTTTGCCTGCTGCTAATGCGGCATTTCTCAGTGCGTGTATGGCTCACGGAGCAGATATGGACGACGGCAACAGAAAGGCAATGGGCCACGTTGGTGCTCACGTAATTTCAACAGCACTTACACTTTGTCAGACTCTCGATGTCAGCGGTGAAGATGTTATCACTGCCATAAATGTCGGCTACGAGGTTTATAACAGAGTCGCTGCGGCAGTACAACCCGGTCTTGTGCACAGAGGCTTTCATTCTACGGGTACTGCAGGTGCAATCGCCTGCGGTGCAGTGGCGGCAAAGCTTATGGGTATGGATAAAGAGGGCATATACAACACTATGGCGCTCTCAGCTATTCAGGCAAGCGGACTTATCATCATTGCCGAAAGCGGTCAGAGTTGTTAGCCTATCAACCCTGCAAATGCCGCTAAAACGGGCATACTTTCTGCTAAGATTATCAGCAGGGGAGTAAAAAGCTCAGACTACTTCCTCGAGAGCAAAAAAGGCTACTTTCACGCAATGAGCGATGAGGTAGATACTAATATGATAACCGACGGTCTCGGTGAGATTTTCACCATAACCGAAAGCTATATGAAGCCTTATCCCTCTTGCAGACACACCCACTGCGGTATCGAGTGCGCTCTTGATGTAAGAAAGCGTCTGCCACTTGGTGCAAAAATCAAAGATGTAAAAGTATATATATACAAAAATGCAATTGATATTGCAGGTCAGATAAAGGTGCCAAAGGTTTCTGATGATGCTAAATTTTCGGTACATTATTCTCTTGCGGTTGCACTTTTAGAGGGCCATTTCAATTTAGGTGATCTTGATATATCTCATATGAGCGATGAGCTTCTCAGAGCCATTGACAGCATCGAGCTTATTGTTGACCCGACGATGGAAGACAGAGACAAGGGCATAAGAGGCTCAAGAGTTGTTGTTACCACCGAAGACGGCACAGAGTACGAAAAGACAGTGCTTATTCCTCTGGGGGATGCGGCTAATCCTCTTACCTGGTATGACCTTGAAGAAAAGCTCAGCGCTTGCAGTGACGGACTTGTGACAAAAGAAAATCAGAAAAAACTTCTCTTAAACATCCATAATTTTGATAAACTTCATAAAATCGACACAATAAATCTGTATAATATTCAGCTGTAAAAGTGACAGGAGGTAAAAATAATGGAATCAATAGTTTCAGCAGTTGCAAAATTTGCCGAAGAAAGACCCGACAGAGCGGCAGTTATTGCTAACGACAATCAGATTACCTATGCCGAGCTTTGGAAGGAAATTCAGGGCTTTGCAAAATATATAAAATCATTCGGCTTCCCCGCAGGCTCAAGAATTATCGTAAAATCAGACTCAGACATCTGGTTTGCGGTTTCCTGCTTTGCAATTCAGCTCACAGGCAATGTACACGTACCTCTTGAAAAGTCAATCGGCGTAAAGGGCCTCGAGGATGTTGCTTCACAGCTCGGTGCTGCAATGGTTATTTCAAATACCGATATCGAGGGTGACTTCGTCAGTGTTGACTCAGATAAGGTAAGAGAAATCGGTCAGGAAAACTATGAAGAGGGTCTCAGCTTCGACTTCCCCACAAAGGATATGACCTGCGATATTCTTTTCACAACAGGTACAACAGGCAAATCAAAGGGTGTTGTGATTTCACACAGAGCTGTTGTTGCAGTTTCTGAAAATGTTCAGTACGGCGCTGAAATTCCTGATGATAATGTTTACCTTGTACCCGCCCCTATAAATCACGCATCAGCTATCAGAAAGCTCTATGTAAGTATGCTGACAGGTACAACTGTTGTGCTTCTTGACGGCTTTAAAGATATCAGAAAATTCTATAATTACATTGAAATATATAAGGTTACATCAATTCTTATGCCTCCTGCGGCTGTAAGAATGCTCCTTGTGCTTTCAAAGAAGGAGCTGGCTAAATATTCAGGTCAGCTTCACCACATCCATACAGGTTCAG
>JAGBSR010000235.1 GCA_017631745.1 Clostridia bacterium
ACTATGCAAGCGACGAGCCTCTCGCTGTTACTGCCGTTGCGGCTATCTTACAGCATAACACCTCGGGTATTATCTCTCTTGACTGTGAAAACCCCCGTGAACTTGAGGGCAAGAGATACTCCACCTGGGACAGCCCTACGGAAAAGGCTATGATTAAATATGTTATGGAAAAAGACGGCGGTGATTTCTCTGAAGTAGAGCTTATTCCCAATGTCATCACCGATGAAGCTTCGGCTCTTAAGCACGGCGACACCGATGCAGTGTGGATTTACTATGCCTGGTCAGGTATAAATGCTGAGCTCTCAGGTCTTGATTTTGAATATTTCGCATTCTCTGATATTGATAAGGTCTTAGATTTTTATACTCCCGTGATAATCGCCAACAATGATTTTCTTTCAGATAACGCCGAAGAAGCCAAAGCCTTCCTATCTGCTACAGCCAGGGGTTACGAGTACGCCATAGAAAACCCCGAGGAAGCCGCCGCCATTCTCATAGAGAGTGACACTACAGGCTCTCTTACAGGCTCCGAAGAGCTAGTGACAGAAAGTCAGAAGTGGATAAGCAGTCAATATATTGCCGATGCTGAAAAGTGGGGCGTTATCGATTCTCAGCGTTGGGACAGCTTCTATAAGTGGCTCAGCGATGAGGGTCTGGTTGAAAAAGCAATTCCTGCCGGTATGGGCTTTACAAATGATTATCTGTCATAAAGGATGTTTTTATGAAAAAATTAAAAGCTGAAAATATTACGGTCTCTTACGAGGGCGAAAATGTAATTGAAAATATTAATATACATCTGTGTGACGGCGAGATTGTCTCTCTCTTAGGCGTCAGCGGCAGCGGTAAAACAACTCTCTTCAACGCCCTTTCAGGCATCGCACCTCCCGATTGCGGCAGTGTACTTTTAGACGGTGAGGATATAACAGGCAAAACGGGTAGGCTCAGCTATATGCTTCAGAAAGATTTGCTTCTGCCTTATTACACGGTGCTTGACAATGTGGCTCTGCCTCTTATTATAAGAGGCGAAAAGAAAAAAATTGCCCGTGAAAAGGCTCTCGAGCATTTCGCCTTCTTCGGACTTGAGGGTACTGAGAAAAAATATCCTCATCAGCTTTCTGGCGGCATGAGACAAAGAGCTGCCTTTCTTCGCACTTATCTTTCCTGTGAGGGCGTGGCACTTTTGGATGAGCCCTTCAGCGCCCTTGATGCCATCACAAAGTCTGCAGTACATCAGTGGTATCTCGATATTATGAAAGAGATAAAGCTTTCTTCTCTGATTGTAACCCACGACATTGACGAAGCTATTCTTCTCTCAGACAGAATTTACATTCTTTCGGGAAAGCCCGGTAAAATCACCGATGAAATTGCTGTGAAGCTTCCCAGACCCCGTGATAACTCTATGGTTGCAACTGAGGATTTTCTTGGTCTGAAAAGAAAAATTATGGAAAAGATTGCTTTCTCAGCATAACATTACCAATAACTTCACCCTTAAAATCTCTGTCTTACGGGCAAGATATTAAGGGTGATTTTTTTATGAAAGAGAAAAAGAAAAACAGCATAACCGCAAAAGACCCTTACCGTTTTGACCTGACGGGCGATTTTATAAAAGACGGTCACTGCAAGATTTCTGCCGAAAAAAGCAGAATTGAAACTGAGCAGCGTATGAAAAAGGAGAGTAAGCAGTAACTGCTTTTACTCTCTGCTGACGGGAGGGCAGGCGGCTCCACAAAAATCGCGGAGCGATTTTGCAGGGCGCGAAGCGCCCTGCCTGCCGAACTTCGTTCGGCAATGGAGCCGCCCACCAACCTTACCGACAAAAAATCCGCCCCCGGAAGGAGCGGACCCTAATCAGTAGTCAATTACATATTCACTTTCAAATGTCATACCGAAAACCGCATTCATCTGTGTGAGTCTCTGAGTTGTCATAGTAAGTGCCATAGGCTGAATGTATTTTATATAGGTAAGGTTGCCACTGTTTTTGTCTACGGTGCAGATTATTTCACAGTCATAATATTCTGTACTGCAGGTCTTCACTATATCAACAAGCTCCTGAACTTTCCCGAGATTTACCTCTTCCATTACCGAGCATACTCCCGTATATTTTTACGGGTCCTTACAGTAAAGAAGCTTCAGATGAATTTCATACTGTCCGTCTTTTTCACTGCATATTGCCTCACCTACATCGTCAGCTGTCAGCTTGCTTGACCAGGTCTGCCCCTCAACGGGGAAATTAGCCTGAATAAGCTCCTTATCGGTATACTCAACAGGGATATCATACTTTACCAACCAGGAATTCATAACTCTGAGTCCTGCAAGCCTCAGCACTCTCGGATAGTCGCTGACATTCTCATCCTCACGGCGGTCTACATAATTTCTTGTAACCTTTTTCGCGTTGGGCTTTACCTTGTTTATACTGCTGTTAAACAGCTCCACGATTTCTTTTTTTGTATCGGGTGTAACATCTTTTGTGGTAGGCTCTGTTGTTGTGAGAGTGGTTGTTACTTCGGTGGTTGTTTCTTCGGTTGTGGGCTGAGTTGCTGATGGCAATGTTGTTGCAGGCAGAGTGGTATCGCTTACTGTGGGCAAGGTCGTGGAAGAGTCGGTCTGCAGTGTGTTTTCATACTGAACATTGGTCAGCGAGCCGATAATATTACCGAGAATAAACAGACCGATTATAAGAGCGATGCCCTTAACGGCAACGGGGAATATGTTTTTCTGAGGCTCTTTTTTCTCAGGTATGTCAATATTCACCTCTTCGATAGGGTTATTATCTGTATTATACATCTGTATCAATCCTTTGATTTCGTTTTTATTATTATAGTACACTGCCGTGATTTTCTCAATAGATAAAATATAAAAATATTGATTTTCATATCAGTATGCATATAATTATTGTCTTCAGTCCGCCAAAATCTTGTAGATAGAAAAATTTTAAAAATACCGTTTTATTGACAAAGAAGAATTTAAATAATATAATATGGACAGATGTATATTATATATGCGAAAATATGAAAAGGAGAAAATCAAATGAAAAATACAGGCAAAAAATTTTTATCATTAATTTTGGTGCTGACCATGGTTTTTGCTATGAGCAGTATACCTGCTTCTGCGGTTAATGTCTATGAAGAAAACGAATACAAAGGTCTAAAAGAGGTTTATGATTACGGCAACAAGGAAGACAAAAACTTCTTTGAAAAAATCTCGGATACTTTCCATTGGTACATAGCACGACTTTTTGTGCTTTTTGAAGCTGATTGCCCTATCTGCGGTGAGCATTTTGTAATCCCCGGCATTGAAAGTGATGTTGTGGTTTATTACAACCAGGCTATCAATTCACTAAAAAACTATAAGGGTACTGTCTATATGACAAAGAAGACAACAACAAATGTTCAGATTTCTGAGCCCGTGCCTCAAGCTGTTAAAAACATACTCATCAGCATTGCTGATAGTCTTTCAGGCACAAGCCAAATCTCTTATACCTTCTTCGGCGGTGCAGATTTAAACGGCGTGAAAATAACAGATGTTGTGCAGCCTCTTGGCAGAGAATCCTGCCTTACTGCTGAAGGTGTAAAAAGCTCATTTGCAAGAATGTCGGATAACGCAGGCGGGATTGAATCAATCATCATAAGCGTTGTTGAAGAGTCTACTGTCTATGATGGCACAGTTGTACAGAATCCCGTACATAATATGTGTATTATCGACCCCTTAAATCCTGCGACTCTTGAAATAAGACCGGTAAGTATTATAAATGCTATGATAAATTATCCCGAAACCGTTGCAGGCATTACCTTTGATAAAAAAGGAAGAGTAGACAGCATTGATATACGCCTGCCTATTGAAGTAGATTTTACATGCAGAATTTCTTCTCTTATCGCGGTTACTGCAGCTTGCGAGGCAGAGATAATTGAAGAGTATGATTTTACTTATATTTCATAAGCTATAACAAAACATCTCAATCAAAACGGCGGATAAAACCTGCCGTTTTTTTCATTGACTCAATCGCGTACAAAAAATTTTTTCTCAATATGTGGTAAATGGCTTTTTCTTGTGCTATAATGATTTTGTATGCACTTGAAAGGACTAATAATATGAAAAAACTTAATCGTATAAAGCCTCTGGGCAAGGGTCATCAGATAACCTGGTGGGTATGCAGATTTCTGCTTTTTGTCTGGGGCGTATGGGGTATGATGCACGGCTATACCTCGGAATTCATACAAGCTGTCTTTGCTATAATATTCACCCACCTGTGGGATATGTTTCAGCTTTTCGGAGGCAGAAGCTTTATAACAAAATACCCTGCCTATATGCAGACTATGCTCAACTGCTTCATCTGCTTCGGCTGTGTGGTGGGAACAACTCTTAATACAAGAACCGACTTTACAGGTATCGACTTGCCTGAGCATATGTTTGCAGGTTATCTCGCCTGCACAGGTGCTTTTGTGCTGTCTGAGATTATGCAAGGGGAAAAACAACCTATTAAGATTTCCGTTCAGGCGCTGTTTTCTCTGGGCTTTTCCGTGTCGATACTTGTGGGCTGGGAATTTTACGAGTTTACTATGGACAGACTTTACGGCTTTACTATGCAGCACGGTCAGGCGCCCTACAGCTACGGTCTTACAGATACAATGATAGACCTTATTGTGGGCACTGTCGGCGGACTTGTAGCTATGTTTATTGAAGCCTTCAGACGAGTCGGCATCATCGGCGGTAAGGACCGCCATATAAGAAGAGAAAAATATAAGGCTGAAAGAGCCCAAGTAAAGAAAGAAAAAATGCGTCATAAAGCTCTGGAAGAGGGCTCGTTGGGAGAGGTATAAAATGAAGCTTTCCGAAATATTAAAAGGTCTCAGTTACACTTGCAGTAATTTCACTGACTGTGAGATAAATGATATTGCCTACGATTCCCGCAAATGCGGCGAGGGCATTCTCTTTGTGTGCCTTGTGAGTGCTTTTACAGACGGACATAAATATATACAGTCAGCTTATGAAAAGGGCTCGAGAGTTTTCCTTTGTGAAAAAGAGGTTGATTTGCCCGAGGATGCGGTTGTTATTATCTCCGACAACACCCGAAGCGCACTTGCAAAAATAAGCTGCAACTTCTTCCATTACCCCTCAAGAGACATCAAGGTTATCGGTATAACAGGTACCAAAGGAAAAACAACCACTGCTCATATAGTCAAGTTTCTTCTTGAAGCAGGCGGTATCAGAACAGGCATTATCGGCACTGTGGGCTCATTTTACGGCGACACAGTAATTCCTACTGTCAACACCACTCCCGAATCCTATGAGCTTCAGAAAACCTTGCGTATTATGGCTGACGGTGGCTGTCAGGCTGTTGTTATGGAGGTTTCCTCTCTCGGACTCAAGCACCACCGCGTTGAGGGTACCGAGTTTTATTGCGGTGTGTTTACAAATCTTTTCCCCGACCACATCGGCACCAACGAACACGACAGCTTTGAGGAATATGCCTATTGGAAAACTCAGCTTTTCCCTATGTGCAAAAAGGCAATCGTAAATATCGACGACCCCTTCAGCAATGAAGTACTCGACCACTGCACTGATGAAATCATCACCTACGGCTATGACAACAGAGCTGATTACATTCTCCAAAACTGTGAAAAGGTCAAGCTCGGCAACATTTTAGGTGTGGCCTTTGATGTTAAAGCAAGAGGCGTCGATAAAAAGTACACCATTGCTCTGCCCGGCGAAATCAACGCCCACAACTCCCTTATTGCTCTTGCACTTGGCGATATGTTCGGTGTTTGCCAAGCGGACTCTGCCGAGGGCTTAAAGCAGGTATTTGTCAAGGGCAGATGTGAAATCTTAAAGGATACCGACGATATAACCGTTATCATTGACTATGCTCACAACGGCGTAAGCCTCAAGAGCATTATCGACACAGCAAGAGCTTATGAGCATAACCGTATCATTACTCTTTTCGGCAGTGTAGGCGGAAGAACCGAGTGCCGCCGTGAGGAGCTCGGCAGTGTCTCGGGTTATATGAGCGACTTTACTGTTATCACCAGTGACGACCCTGACTTTGAAGACCCAAGGTCAATCTGTGAGGAAATTGCATCTCACTGTAAAAAAGCAGGAGGCAAATATGTCATCATCCCCGACAGAAGCGAAGCTGTAAACTATGCTGTTAAAATGGCGCAAAGCGGCGATATTCTCATCCTCGCCGGCAAGGGTCACGAAGAATATATGAAAATTAAAGGCGAGAAAGTTCCCTTTAACGAAAGAGAAGAAGTCATAAGGGCTTTCAGAGAAAAGAAAGAGGGTAAATAAATGTATACATTCAGAACCGAAACTGATTTAAAAGCATTCGATAAATTCCTTGAAGAAAACGGCGGACAGTATATTCAGTGCTCATCCTGGCAGAATGTAAAAACCACCTGGAAATGCACCTACTACTGCGGATTTGAAGGTGAAAAAAGAGTTCTTGCTGTTTTGGTTATGGAGCGCTCACTTCCCGTTGCAGGTAAGATATGGTATGCATCAGGCGGTGCAGTATGCGACTACAGCAACACTGAGCTTCTTAAGGAATTCACTGAATTTATGAAGGATGAAATGAAAAAGGGCGGTGCAACCTGCTTTATTATGGACCCGTCAATTTCACTTCGCATCAACGGTGAAGACATGCCCGAGGGTCACCAAATGCACAAGACTCTCACTGACCTCGGCTATGAGCTCAATCCCTCAATTGAAAATTACACTTATAAACAGCCTGTTCAGCTTTTTATTCCTCTCTTTGACGGTGACACACAGCTCACAGCTGATAAAATACTCAAAAAATGCGACAAGGGTGTCAGATACAGCATACGTATCGGTGAGCAGAGAGGTCTTGTTGCTGAAAGCTACACCTATGAGGATGTTGAGAAAAATCCTCAGATTATGGAAGACTTTATGGCTGTTATGCGAGATACCAGTGAAAGAGACAGCTTCGTTGAAAGAAACGGTGATTACTGCACTAAGCTTCTTCGTGAGTTCGCAGACCACAGCGATTTAAAGCTCGTTTATTACGATAAAGACATTGACGAAAAGCTGCAGGCTGAGCGTCTCCAAAAGAAAGAAATGGCTTTAGCTGAGCTTGAAACAGCTCACGAAAAGAAAGCAAGACAGCTCAGAGAAACCATCGACAGTGTGGACAAGCAGACGGAGCACTTTGAAAAGAGAATGGCTGAAGCTGAAGAGTTCACCAAGGACAGACGAATCTGTGTTGCAGGCGGTCTTTCAATTTACTATGCAGGTATGGGCAGCTGTCTTTTCGGCGGTACAAGAAATGTAATAAGAAACAACACCCGTTCAAGTCATTATCTAAACTATCTTCGCCTTTGCGAAAGTGTAAAGAGAGGCTGTAAAATCCACGACCTGGGCTATGTTATTGTAAAGACACCTGAACTTCAGGAAGACGGTACTCTCGGTGAGCTTATTCCTCAGGATAACTTCAAGGGAATTTACGATTTCAAAAAGAGCTTCTCTGCTGACTATCACGAATTCATCGGTGAATATATCCTCGTGGGCAACTCACTTAAATATTACTCCTATGCAAAGCTTATGCCCACAGCGAAAAAAGCAAAAATCAAAGCAATCAAAATGCTCAGAAGATGAGCCATATAAAAAAGAAGCTACAGTGTAGCTTCTTTTTTTATTGTTTATTCAGTTTCGAGATTTATAAGCATTCTTGCAAGATTTATATAAAAGCTCTGTATCTTTTTCTTCTCAGCAAGAAGACCTGTTGCCGCACCGTGGTCGCAAAGAAGTGTGGGCATTATATTCCATATGCCTTTTTCAAATTTGCCGTCATATTCTTTGGCGGGCTCATCAAAGGGATTTTTAGCCGACGGAGTATTTACAAGACCGTCGTTGTCTATCCAGCTTTCATCAAACTTTATTCCGTAATTATCCTGTGGCAAGCCCATAGAGATAATCAGACTGCCAAAATACTTAAGAAACGGAAAGCTGATATTTTCAGTTCTGTGGTCTTCACCTACACAGCCATTGGCGCAATAAGCGAAATAGTAAATATTTTTACTTATCTCTATAAGCTTATTAAGCTCATATGCACCCTCTAAAGAGAGATCCGTAAGCACATAATCCTCACCGTCTCTGACTCTGTTCATTGCAACAATAAGCTTGTCGGGCTTCTTCTCGCCTTTGATAGGTGTAAGACCGAACTGCTCAAGCTGATAGTCAACATATTTGCCGTGAAGGGGCGTTCTGCCTATAATGCCCATAACAAAATCGCTGAATCTGCCTAAGGTATGTATCAGATCATAACGATCTGTTATGTTATAAAAGGTGGAGCCGTTATTTGGTGCACAGATAGTTGTTACGCTGGCTATAAAATCTTCCTTACCGCCTGTGAAAAGTGGCGATATATCGGCAGGGTCCGTAGCATTTTTTTCTCTTTCATCGCCGTAAGTCAGAAGATGGGTAAGAAGTCTTATAACCTGACCGCCATGACTGTGACCGATAAGATGAACCTTTCTTTCACCGAAACCCTGACAAAGAGGCTCGTTATATTTTCTGCCGTATCTTTCGTGGCCGTGAGCCTCTGAGTGTGCCTTGCCGTAATCCACTCTTGTGCCCATAAGCTGAGCATAGAGCTCGCAGGCATTGTCCCAAGCACTTGAAATAGGACCAACAGAGGCTGAATAGCTCTCATAACCGCAGCTGTTGAGGAAGTTCATCAGATTACCCGTTGTGCCGCCCCAATAGGGTGAGAGCTTATCAATGCCGATAGCCTGACCCCAACCTAGCATTCCGTGTACATATATAAAAGGATATTTATTAGCAATTTTCATAATGTCAACCCCTTTTTATTAATTAACCGAGTCAATTATATCACAGCAATTTTGCCAGTGCAATACGGACTGCTACAAAATAAAAAATATGTTGCAAAGCTACCGATTCGGGGCTCCGTCACCGTTTACGGTGCGAGGGTGCCCTCAGGCACCCTCGGAAATCGCTGCGCGATTTCACGGAGCCCCCGCGTAAAAGAAAAAGGCAACCCCGATTAAAAGGTTGCCTGATATTTTTTTTGTGATAACTTGATATTATTTACCGAACATTGCAAGAAGGAAGCCGGCTGCTACAGCTGAACCGATAACACCTGCAACGTTGGGACCCATAGCGTGCATGAGAAGGAAGTTTTTGGGGTTATACTTTCTGCCTTCGTTCTGTGATACACGAGCTGCCATAGGAACAGCACTAACACCTGCTGAACCGATAAGAGGATTAACCTTACCGCCGGTGATAACATAGAGAAGCTTACCGAGAAGAAGACCGCCCACTGTTGAGAAGCAGAATGCCACAAGACCGAGAACAACAATCTTGAGAGTTTCAGCCTTAAGGAAGGTCTGACCGTTTGTGGTAGCACCTACTGTAAGACCGAGCATAATTGTTACAATGTTCATAAGAGCATTCTGAGCTGTGTCTGAAAGTCTGTCAACAACACCACACTCCTTGAAGAGGTTGCCAAGCATAAGGAAACCGAGAAGAGGTGCAACTGAAGGAAGAATGAATGCACAGATTACAAGAACAACAACGGGGAAAACAATCTTTTCAACCTTTGAAACCTTGCGAAGCTGCTTCATTTCAACCTTACGCTCTTTTTCTGTTGTGAGAGCCTTCATAATGGGAGGCTGAATGAAAGGAATCAGCGCCATATATGAATAAGCCGCAACTGCGATGGGGCCTAAGAGATGGCCTGCAAGCTTACCTGTAAGGAAGATAGCTGTGGGGCCGTCTGCACCACCGATGATAGCAATTGATGCAGCTTCTTCAGGAGCGAAGCCGAGAAGAATAGCAATTACAAATGCAACATAGATGCCAAGCTGAGCCGCAGCACCTAAGAGAAGTGACATGGGGTTTGAAAGAAGGGGGCCGAAGTCGGTCATACAACCGATGCCTAGGAAAATAATACAGGGGAAGATACTTGACTTAACACCTGCATATATGAGTCTTAGTACACCGCTGTCATACCAGTGTGCACCTTCGACTATGTTTGAGGTATCCATAAGACCTGTCGGGTCATCCATAAGACCTGCACCGGGAAGGTTAGCAAGCAAAATACCGAATGCGATGGGTACGAGAAGAAGAGGCTCGCACTTTTTAGCAATTGCAAAATAGAGAAGCACAAATGAAACAAGAATCATTACGAGATTCTGCCAGAGGAATGTGCCGTCTGCAAAAAGTGCTGCAAAGCCTGATGATTCCCATAAGCCCACAAGGACGTCTTTAATCATATCCATAGAGAAAATCTCCTTTTCTTTTTAGTTTAAAGTTTCGGGAATCAAAGCACTGCGAGAATGTCGTCAGTATTTACTGTTGAACCTTTGCTTACAAGAAGCTGTTTTATTGTACCGTCGCAGGGAGCAACGATATCGTTTTCCATTTTCATAGCTTCAAGCACCATAAGTACATCACCTGTCTTGACAGCCTGACCTACACTTACACTTACGCTGAGAATTGTACCGGGCATAGGTGAGGGTACCTTTGTGCCGTCGCCTGCAACTGCAGGTGCGGCTGCGGGAGCTGCAGCAGGAGCCGCTACGGGAGCTGCCACGGGAGCAGGAGCTGCTACTGCATCTGATACACTGA
>JAGBSR010000236.1 GCA_017631745.1 Clostridia bacterium
ATGTTAAATTTACAGGTGAAATCGGCATCGTGCGAGTGGTGAATTTTGAAAGATATAAAGGTGGCACAAGAGTGAGCATCCTTTGCGGAGAAAGAGCTATGCTTGACCTGCGACACAAATTAAAGCAAAACCGCCTTGTTTCAAATCTCACTTCATCAAAGCAGGACGAAACAGCGGCGGCAGTTGAAAGACTCAAAAATGAAAACGAAAAGCTCAAATACGACCTCATCGGTATGACAAGAGACTTCCTCACACTTAAGAGTCAGAGCATTGCTCCCGAGGAAAAAATCGTCATCTTTGACGAAAAGCTTCAGGGCAAGCTGTTGCAGGATTTTGCGATTTCACTTATGGATAAGGCTGGAAAGTTTGCCGCTTGTTTTTCGGGCGAAAACGGCTCATATCGCTATTGTATCGTAAGCAGACAAGTTAATCTTCAACCTCTTGCAAAGGCTCTTAACAGCCTTTTTTCAGGCAGAGGCGGAGGTAAGCCCGAAATAGTACAAGGAAGCATTTCGGCAGAGTCCGAAAAAGAGATAGCTGAATTTTTAGAAAACTTTGAAATATGATAACAGGCTGTGACTTCAGTTGTCACAGCCCGTTTTTTATTGGCAGTATTTTTCGATATATTCCTCAAGGCAGAGGTTTTCTTCATACAT
Source organism: Clostridia bacterium (assembly GCA_017631745.1). GTDB lineage: Bacteria > Bacillota > Clostridia > Oscillospirales > Acutalibacteraceae > UBA6857. The sequence goes on from JAGBSR010000236.1 coordinate 657, forward strand.
AATTCCGGCAACCTCTTTACCCACATATCGGTAATGCCAGCGCTCGTTTGATATGCCCGTTATCTCAACCTTGTCGGCAGGGTATCGGTTAATGAAGCCGTATTTATGTGCGTTGCTCAGAAGCCACTCATAAAATCCCCACCCTTTTGTCACGGTGTAATCGGGGTTGATGTCCACCGATATGCCCAGCTGATGCTCGCTGGTACCCGGCTGTGCAACCCACTGAAGTGCCATTTCCTCAGCCGCCGCTCTCATATAGCCCTGATTGATATACTCCTGCACTTTATCATCAAGAATGCTCTGTTGCTCCTGCCGGCTTCTGTAGCCCGACACCACCACGGGTCTGTGGCCCGAAGCGCGCATATCGTCAAACATTTTCTGCAAATCGGGATAAATCCTCTCATCAACCTGCTCGCCGTTTGATAAGGTGAGAAGCTCGGGAATGTAATACTCGGGAACGAAGTTATCATCGTTGACCAATATCAGCTCCCAGCCGTTTTCGAGAGTTGCCTCTTGGGGATTTTCGGCAAGTTCACCCGCTATAAAGAAAACTGCAACCAGTGAAATAAGTATCAGCACTATCTTTTTTGTTTTCATAAAAATTCCGCCTTTTCTTGTTTTTTTACATCATAAACAAAAGAAAAAGCAAATACAACAGACTTAAGTTTATTGTAAGGTTTTCGTAAGGAAATCTTAAGAAAGTTCTGCTTTAAAATTAATTTCGCAGTAAATTTCTTTCCAAAAGATATTGACAAGATATTTTTTTGCAAATAGAATGGATTTAGAGAACAAATGTTTGTTCTTTTTTTATACCAAAAATTCACTGCAAGGAGAGATTTAATGAAAGAAAAAAAGAAAAGCTTTATACTTTATGATGATGACATAGAATGTGTCAGCCATTTAACAACCAAACAGGCAGGCAAGCTCTTACAAGCCATTGTCAATCTGCGCATTAACGGCGAGGTACCCGACTTCGGTAACGATGCCGCACTGAAAATTCTTTTTCATCAGATAACAAGTCACATAGCCCTTAATGAGGAAAAATACAAAATCATATGCGAACAGCGTGCTCTTTCAGCCAAAAAGCGTTGGGAAGCAAGGGAAAACAAGCAAAATGATGCAAATGCATCCAACCCGATGCAAACAGATGCAAACCGATGCTATAATGATAATGAAAATGAAAATAAAAATGATATTGTGAATGAATATGAGAATGAGAATGAATATGAAACTGAAAATGAGAATGCTAATGGGAATGAAAAAGATAATGAGGCCCTCTGCGCTTTCTCAATAGACGAGGCAATCAAAAAGCCCAACTACGATATGTCCTCTGTGGAAAACTTTTTCGCAAGTGCAACGGCTATGGCTAACCAAGGGCTACATCGAGGCTCATCATAATCATAAAGCCAAGCGTGAATGCCACACCCGTCAGCGGAAATCTGCCCCTATATTTAATTTCAGACAGCATCTGACCCGACACTACAAATAGCATTGCCCCTGCCGCAAAGCTGAGAAAATAAGGCAGCATCGCCCCGACAGCCTTAGCCGCAATCAAAGCCGTCACCGCCCCTAAGGGCTCCACAATGCCCGATAAAACGCCCACAGCCAATGCCTTTGACTTACTGCCTCCCCCTGCATATAAGGGCATTGATATCACTGCCCCCTCGGGAATATTCTGCACGGCTATGCCCAGAGACAGCACCAATGCCGACGCCATAAGAGCTTTGCTTTCGTGCTCAATTGCCGATGCCAGGACACTGCCGACAGCCATACCCTCGGGAATATTATGGATTGTAACTGCAAGAATCATGGAGAAGCTTCCCTTGGCATTGAGCTTAAAAAATCTATCGGCAAGTACACCGGGTACAGCCATAAAAACCACGCCTAAAACAATGCCAACACAAACGGGCAAAAAGGCAAGCCTGCCCAAATGCGCCGAGTCCTCCACGGCGGGAATAATGAGACTCCACACAGATGCCGCTGTCATTATGCCACCTGCAAGAGCAGTGAGGAAATCCTTTATAAAAAAATTAAATTCCCTTTTCATAAACAGCACAAGCCCTGAGCCCAGAGCCGTACCGAAAAAGGGAATGAATATGCCGATAAGTATATCTTTATTCAATTGTATCGCCTCCGCATTATTCACCCTATATTCATTATAGCTGAAAGGGTGAATTGTGACACCGAAGACTCAGATTATCTTATACATAAGACCTGCATCATTTTTGGTGGCGTGCTCGGTGACGATGAGCACCTGAGCCTTGAGGAGATTTTCGCCCATCTGTATTTCGATGATGTCGCCTACCTTAACGTCGTATGATGCTCTTGCAATTTTGCCGTTGACGGTAACATGCTTTGCATCGCAGACCTCATTGGCAACAGTACGCCTTTTAATAAGGCGTGAAACCTTTAAGTATTTGTCAAGTCTCATAGTTCAGCTCCTTAATGCAGAATGCAGAGTGCATAATGCAGAATTAATGCCCTCGCCGGGCAGGCATTACTTTTTTTCTAAAAAAAATAATCAAAAAAACTTTTGTTGTTTGGCGGGCTGAGGGTTGTTTTTTTACTCCAATCTCCCCCGCAATTCTGCATTCTGCATTTTGCATTCTGCATTCCTTTAGCCCTCGCCGGGCAGGCATTACTTTTTCCTGTCGCGGAAAAAGTAATCAAAAACGCGCTGTGCTTGCTCAAATTTAAAAGAGTCGCCCTAAGACGACTCCTTTTATCAGCATTAATTATTTAATAGCTGTCTTGAGTGCAGCGCCTGCCTTGAATGAAGGAACCTTAGCAGCAGCGATTTCGATAGCTGCGCCTGTCTTGGGGTTGTGGCCTGTTCTTGCAGCTCTTTCTTTTACTTCGAATGTACCGAAGCCGATAAGCTGTACTTTTTCGCCAGCCTTAAGAGCGTCTTCGATTGAACCGAGAACTGCTGTAAGAGCCTTTTCTGCGTCCTTCTTTGAGATTTCAGCCTTAGCTGCAACTGCATTGATTAATTCAGTTTTATTCATTTGTTTTTCCTCCAAATAAATTATTTTTTATATTTTCCACGAGATTATTCTCGATTGGATACTAAAATTTTCTTTGCCTCATCCCAGAGCTTATCAAGCTCTTCAATGGGCGTGTTTTTCATATCGATGTCTCTTTCGGCTGCGAGCTTTTCTACCACAAGAAATCTTGACATAAACTTGTCGCTTGCTCTTGTCAGAGCCTCCTCGGAATCGACATCTATAAATCTTGCTACATTGACACAGGAAAACAGCACATCGCCGAATTCGTCTTCCACCGAGTCTGCATTGCCAATGTTGATAGCCGCCTTAAGCTCCTTGATTTCACTTTCAAGAGCATCTAAGGCACCTGACATATCATCCCAGTCAAAGCCTGCTTTTTTTGCCTTGGACTGTATCTTTTGCGCTCTCATTAAGGCAGGCAGCTCTCTGGGCACCTTCATCATTGATGAGCCCTGAGTTTTCTGACCCTTTGACTTGCGCTTGATATCGTCCCAGTTGCTGAGCACTTCATCGGTACTTTCAACCTTGATCTCGCCGAAAACGTGAGGATGTCTTTCAATAAGCTTTTTGCATACGCCGTCGGTAACATTGCCGAAGTCGAACACTCCTGCTTCCTTTTCCATCTGCGCGTGGAAAACAACCTGCAACAGCACATCGCCGAGCTCTTCCTGAAGAAGATCTTTGTCATTCTGATTTATGGCCTCGATGACCTCATAAGTTTCTTCGATAAAGCTTTTCTTGATAGACTCGTGAGTCTGCTCTGCATCCCAGGGACAACCGCCGGGAGCACGAAGAATTTCCATAATCTTTAAAAGGTCTTCAATGCCGTAATTGTCTTTAATTTCGAAGTTTTTCATACGATTACCTCAATGGATATATTTTACCCTAAGAATCCAAATTTTGCAAGGACTTTTGCAATTTTTTCTCCTTTTGGAAGCATTAAAACGTCATCTTTAACAATTCCTTTAAATATGAGCATAGAAATTGCATAGGTAAGACCGCCAAATCCTACTGCTACAAGGCAAACCATACGGCTTTCAATGCCGAGCTTCTCAGCAATAAGCCAGTTGACAGCGAAGGCAACAACACCGCAAAGCAGACCGCTGATAAGGGGCTTGATGTAAACTGAAACAAAATCAATCTTAACCTTGGTCACTCTGAGAAGAGATGTAAGGTTGATTGCAAAGATGATAATATAGCACACTGTTGTGCTTATGGGCGCACCCTTGATGTTGATTGCTGGGTTGCCGATGAGAATGAAGTTGAGAAGAATCTTTGCACAAGAGCCGATGGCAATGGACTTGATGGGTATATCCATTCTGCCCACAGCCTGAAGCATATTTGTCATAGGTGATGTCGCCGCAAAAAGGAACAGACCTAAGCCGTAAATAATAAGAAGAGGCTCTGCAATAGAGAACATTGCTGACTCAGAATGATAAAGCAAATTGAGGATAGGTCTTGCAAGTGCGGCAATACCGAAGCCCGCAGGCATTGCTATCATCATTGTAACACGAAGAGTTGACTCAACGGTGACCTTGATGTCCTTTTTATTCTTATTTGCCCAGGCAGCAGTCAGTGCAGGAATTGCGCTGATACCGAGAGTGAGTGTGATATTAGGAACGAGGTTTTTGATATTGAGCACCGAGCCGTGGGTACCGTAAAGGTAGTTTGATATACCCTCGTCGAGAGTACCCGAGAGAGTGAGTGCTTCACTGTACATCTCTTTTATCACATCATAGCCTGTTTCAAGGGCAAACTTGAGTCTTGTTCTGATAGTGGTATCGTCGATAAGGTTTGAAAGGTTGAGTACCACTGATGAAAAAGCGATAGGCGCTGCTGTGCGGATAATCTGCTTCATAATGGACTTGTCGCTTTCAGCTGCAGGTGAATTGACAAGCTCTTCTCTTGTAAAGCCGAAGCCCTTACGCTTATACATAATGAAAAGATAGATAAGACCGAGCACCGAGCCGAAGGTTACACCTGAAATTGCAACGGCTGCCGCATAGGGATACATAGCCGCAAGTGCCTGAGACTCGTTGGTCACTTCGATGCCGAAAACAGTGGCAACACCGTCGTCGAGAATATCGGCATTGTAGTTTTTCAGCCACATCTTCATTGCAACATAGGTTGCCGCAAGACCGAAGCCCAGCTTCACAGCCGCCTCGATAACCTGAGACACACCTGTGGGAGTCATATTCTTAAGGCCCTCGTAATATCCGCGGAATGAGGACATCATACAGCAGAAAAGTATGCAGGGAGCAACAACCATTACACTTATGTAGTTTCTGGGCTCACCTACCATCTTTGAATAAGGTATGGCAAGAGCAGTAAGAAGAATTGTGCCCACAGCACCCACGAAGAAGAATACCTTCTGTGAAACGTGGAAAATGCGCTGAGCGTCTTTGATTCTGCCAAGCTCCATATTCTGAGAAACAAGCTTTGAAACCGCAATGGGCAGACCTGCCATAGAAATGGCATAAAGAGGGTTATAGATAGCATAAGCGCCTGTGAAATAGCCGTAGCCCTCGGGACTTAAGAGATTCATAAGAGGAATCTTATAAATAGCACCGATGAGCTTAACTATTACAGTTGCAATAGCAAGAACGCCTGCACCAGTAAGCAGAGTTTGTTTTTTTCTTTCAGCCATATTGTTTTTCTCCTTATCCGATAAATTCTTTAAGCAGTGAGTCTTCGGGCACATCGCTTTCCCCCAGAGAAACAAACTGCGAAAGCTTACTCTGAAGTTCCTTTGCCGCAGGATAGTATATACTATCACTGCCTATATGGTCAAGTAGTTTTATTGCAATATCTTTAAAAATGCACACCTCATATGGGTGGATTGAGTCAATTCTGATATCGGCTCTGTCGCTGAAGGGGAAAAGATATCTGTCCTCACCCATTCTTACGCCCTTCCAGAGATAGAAGGTATGCTCCACAGAGCTGCTTCTGAAATGGTAGTCTCTTATCATACGGCGTATAAAGCGCATATCTCTTTTAGTCAGAAACACACCGCCATCGTTGTAAATTCTCGAGGAGACGCTGACATAGAGCTTTATCATATTCTCTTTTTCAAGGCACTCGGTAATAACGGGGTTCAGAGCGTGAAGACCCTCAACGATGATGATTTCGTCCTCGTGAACAGAAATCTCACTGTAGCCCTCACGGCACTTGGAATGAAAAGAGAAGTGCGGCATTTGCGCCTTGCCCTTGTGCAGGAGATTTTCCATACACTCCACAATATAGTCTGTGTCAAGAGCCTTGACTGTCTCATAGTCAATTGTACCGTCTTCAAAATAAAAGCTCTCTTCCTGGTCGCGATAAAAATCGTCAAGGGACACCACTATGGAATGTCTGCCTTTATTTAAAAAATCCTGCTTTAAGATATTTGCCGTTGTGGTTTTGCCCGATGAGCTGGGGCCTGCAAGCATCACAAGCACCCTGCCGTCTCTTGAGACAATCTGCTCACTTACGGCACTGAGCTGTTTGCGGTAGTTGCTCTCGCAAATAGCAATAAACTCATCCTTGCATTCTCTTACACGGGAATTGATTTTGTTTACACTGATATCAGGCATAATTTCACCCTTAAATACTGAATTTCGAGTAAAACTCGGGAATATACTGTTTGCGATTTAATATTTCCTGAAAATTGCCTATATATTCATAGGGGTATTTATAGTTGTAAATTCTTTCGATTTCGCTGCCCTTGGGTGCTTTAAGCTTAATAACAGCACCTGCGCCCACGGATAATATTGTGTGGCACTCCTCCATCATATAGATGTTGTAAAGTCCCTCATAGCCCTTCTTTGCCCAGCCGACATTTTCAAGGTTGCCCAGACTCTTGCTCTGGCGGTACATATAATAGGGCTCATAGCCTGCTTCGGTGAGCTTTGTCTGCACGAGCCTTAACATATCGCTTGTGAGAGTTGCAGAGTTGGTTTTCTTGCCCTCGGTAACAATTGTGCTTGAGCGCTTGAGTGCAAGAGTGTGGACTGTGATATTTTCGGGATTTTTGCTTATTGCAGTGTCGAGTGTCTTTTCAAAGCTCTCTAAGGTGTCTGTGGGAAGGCCTGCAATTAAATCCATATTGATATTGTCAAATCCCTTGTCGCGTGCCATAGCGAAAGCCTCAAGTGTTTCGGCGCTCGTGTGGTTTCTGCCGATTTCTCTGAGCACACTGTCTGAGAAGGTCTGAGGATTTATGCTGATTCTTGTGCAGCCGCAGCTTTTTATAACATCGAGCTTGTCGCTGTCTATGCTGTCGGGTCTGCC
>JAGBSR010000237.1 GCA_017631745.1 Clostridia bacterium
CATATACAGGCGGATTCAACTTGCAGATTGCATTCTCAACGGGTATGTGTGCGGCTAACAGTTTATAATGAATGCAGAATTCAGAATGCAAAATGCAGACTTGACAATATAAATTATATAGGAGAACTATCATGAGTATAATCAATGTTGCTATTGACGGGCCTGCAGGTGCAGGTAAAAGTACAATTTCAAGAGCTGCTGCGAAAGAAATGGGCTATATTTATATAGATACAGGTGCTCTTTACAGAACAGTGGGTCTTAATGCTATGAGAAAAGGCGCAGATGTCAACGACCCCGAGTCTGTTATTGCAACTATCACAGACGACCTTAAGGTTGAGCTTCGTTTTATTGACGGTGAACAGAGAATGTTCCTGAATGACGAAGATGTTTCTGATAAAATCAGAACACCTGAGGCTTCATCGGCTGCTTCAAAGGTTTCAGCTGTGCCCGAGGTGAGAAAGTACCTTTTTGATTTACAGAAAAATCTTGCTAAAAGCAACAACTGCATTATGGACGGCAGAGATATCGGCACAGTTGTGCTCCCCGATGCAAAGGTTAAAATTTTCCTTACAGCTTCACCCGAGGCAAGAGCTAAGAGAAGATATGACGAGCTCATCGAAAAGGGTATGGATGTAAAGTACGAGGACGTTTTAGCTGATATGATAAAGCGTGACTATGATGATTCACACAGAGCAATCGCGCCCTTAAAGCAGGCTGACGATGCAATTTTAGCTGATACCAGCGGTAACACTCTCGAAGAATCGATCGCATTAATAATTAAGATAATCAAGGACAACATATAAGTAAATACTTATATTGGAGTCGGTTGAATTGCATTTTGATTATAACAGGAAAGACGACAGAGGCTTATATAAAATAGCGTTGCCTTTGATTAAGGCTTATGCAGATGTGCATTTCAGCATAAGCTGTTACGGTAAGGAAAATATCCCCGAAGAAAAAGGCAAGCTGATTATAGCTTGCAACCATATTTCTTTTGCGGACCCTGCCGTGATTATCAGCCACTTTCCTTATTCGATACACTTTATTGCTAAGAGTGAGCTGTTTGAAAATCCCGTTACGGCTTTCTTTCTGAGTAATCTTAATGCATTCCCCGTCAGAAGAGGATTAAGCGACAGAGATGCACTGAAATATGCCTGCAAAATCCTTGATGATAATAAAATTCTAGGCATATTCCCCGAGGGCAGACGAGTACGCTCAGCCGTGCCCGAAAAAGCAAAGAGGGGAGTAGCTTTTATTGCAAGACGCACCGGTGCAGATGTTTTGCCGGTAAGCTTGTATCTTGACCCGAAGGAAGACGTTTTTCGCCCGAAGCTGACCTTAAGATTCGGCAGGGTACTTAAAAACAGCGAGCTGTTTGACGGCAAAAACGATAAAAGCGAAGAGCTGCAGCTTGCATCGGAAAAAATAATGAACACTATCGAAAAACTCTGGGAGAAAAAACATGGAAATTCGTGTGGCTGAAACGGCAGGTTTTTGCTTCGGCGTAAACAGAGCCGTTGATATCATTTATAAGATGCTCGGTGAGGGTAAAAAGGTCTGCACTCTCGGGCCTATTATCCACAACCCTCAGGTTATTGAAGATCTGCAGGGAAAGGGCGTGAAAATAATATCCGATGTCAGTGAGGTGCCTGAGGGCTATGAGGTTGTTATCCGTGCCCACGGTGTGACAAAGCAGACTGTGGAAAGCCTTGAAAATGCAAAGGTCAGCTACACTGATGCCACTTGTCCCTATGTGCTGAAAATTCACAGAATTATCAAAGAGCAGACAAATGAAAGTGATATAATTTTAATCGCAGGAGACGGTGAGCACCCCGAGGTAAAGGGCTTTTCAAGTCACTGCAAGGGTGAGTATTATACCTTTAAAAATGAAGGCGAGCTTGCAGAGTTACTTGGCAATAATGATAATTTCGAAAATAAGCGGATTTTTTTACTTGCTCAGACAACTTTTTCCGTAAAAGAATGGAAAAAATGCTTAAAAATTATTGAAAAACTATGTACAAATCAAATTTATTTTGATACAATATGTAGAGCTACCCAAGAAAGACAGGATGAAGCAGGTGCTTTATCTCAGTGGGCTGATATGATGCTGGTTATCGGCGGCAACTTCAGCTCAAACACTGTCAAGCTTAAGAATGTCTGCGAAGAAAACGCAGAGACATATCTTATCGAAAGGGTAGAGGATTTACAGCCTATAGATTTCTCAGGTTGTAACAATATCGGTATAACAGCAGGGGCATCCACACCTGCACGAATTATAAAGGAGGTTAAAGTTATTATGACAGAGAACTTTAACGAAATGCAAACAAATAAATCGAAGGAGACACAGGATCAGGAGCTTTTCTTAGCTGCAGTAGACAGCATGGATAATACAAGCACAAGTCAGAACGTAGTTGGCGTTGTTGTTAGTATCGCGCCCAATGAGATTCAGGTTGACATCGGCAGAAAGTATGCCGGCTTCATCCCCAGAGACGAATACAGTAACGACCCCACAGCTGACCCCATGCAGGAACTCAAGGTCGGCGACAAGCTTAACCTCACCATCATGTCAACAAATGACAATGAAGGCACAATGAAGCTCTCAAAGCGCATCTATGACAGAAAGTCATCATGGCAGAACATCCTCAACGCTAAGGAAACTGAAGAAGTTCTCGAAGCAGTTGTTGCTGAGGTTGTTAAGGGCGGCGTTATCGTTTACCCCATGGGCTCAAGAGGATTCATCCCTGCTTCACTTACAGGTGTTGCAAGAGGTGAAGAGCTTGACGTGCTTCTCAAGCAGAATGTTAAGTTCAGAATCATCGACATCGATGACAGAAAGAGACGCGTTATCGGTTCAATCCGCAGCGTAACAAACGAAGCTCGCAAGGCTGCTGCAGATGCATTCTGGGCAACTGCTGAAGAAGGCAAGACATACACAGGTACTGTAAGATCACTTACAAACTACGGTGCATTTGTTGATCTCGGCGGCGTTGAAGGTATGATACATATCTCAGAGCTCGCTTGGACAAAGATCAAGCATCCTTCAGAAATCGTTAACGTTGGCGACAGTGTTGAAGTTTACATCAAGGCTATCGAAGTTAAGGATGACGAAAAGAAAAAGATCTCACTTGGTTACAAGAAGATCGAAGACGATCCCTGGCAGATTTTCACAAGCAAGTATGCAGTAGGCGACATCGCTGACGTTGAAATTCAGGGTCTTGCAACATTCGGCGCATTCGCTAAGATTGTTGACGATGTTAAGGGTCTTATCCATATTTCACAGATTGCTGACAGACACATCGCTTCTCCCAAAGAGGTTCTTACAATCGGTGATGTTGTTAAGGCTAAGATTACAGAAATCGATTATGACAGAAAGCGCGTAAGCCTTTCAATCCGTGCTCTTATCGAAAAGGACGAGAACACAGATGTTGAAAATATCGAAGAATATGCTCCCGAAGCAGAAGCAACAGTTGAAGAAGCTGTAGAAGCTGCTATCGAAGCTGCAGATGCTGAATAATTAATTGCATAATTATGGCGAGTGGGTTGATACCTGCTCGCTGTTTTTTTTGTGGTATGCGGGGAAGTAGGTACC
>JAGBSR010000238.1 GCA_017631745.1 Clostridia bacterium
AAGCATTTCGGGCTGGTCATATCACGGAGGTATTGATATTGTCCTCGGTTCAGGCTCATCTGCAGGCATTCCCGTTGTGGCATCTGCTTCGGGTACTGTTGTAGTTGCAAACAGCGGTTGGCGCGGCTACGGACACACAGTTGTCATCGACCACGGAAACGGCATCCGCACCCGCTATGCTCATATGTATCCCGGCTCAATTACCGTGCGCGTGGGTCAGAGAGTATATCAGGGCCAGCAGATAGGCCGAATAGGCTCGACGGGTAACTCAACAGGTCCGCACCTGCACTTTGAGATGCTCATAAACGGCAGAAAGGTTAATCCTTATCCATATATCAGATAATATTTAAGACGGCTTCAATGAAGCCGTCTTTTTTTAGTGGGTGCAGGAGGTGAGGCGCGGCTACGCGAAATCGCCGAAGGCGATTTCCGAGAGTGCCTTTGGCACTCTCGCGCCGAACTTCGTTCGGCGACGCAGCCGCCTCCCTCACCGCTACAACCCACAAAAAAGCACAGAAGCAAGCTTGCCTCTGCGCCGTTGGTTTTTATTTCTTTTCTTCGATGGTGTTTTCCTGACCCTTATAAACTACAAACTTGCAGAAGAGATATTCAAGCACCATATTTGAAAGCATTGTCAGACCGAGAACAATATACTCGTTCACACCCTTACCTGTTGCCATATTTCCGAGAATTGTTGAAACGGGTGTAAATATAAGATAGAAGCCGAAAACCTTTGCCATAGCAACAGGAATATTAGCAGCTGACTTAAAGGTGAAGCGGCGATTGAAGGTGAAGTTCCATAAAACCGAAAGAATAAGTGCAATAAGATAGCATACCCCGTATTCCGAGCTGAGAATTGACATAATCTTTTCGTTTTCAATGTTGATATTCGGCAGTACAAGCTCGTTGAGAATGGTGAACGAACCTACCTGAATGATGCCTGCCGAAGCTGAGAACAGTGCGAATTTTATCGCCTGTAAAGTGTTGCTGTTTTTCATATTTTTATCCTCCTTTAGCCTTTTGGCTTATAGGGTTATTATACTATCATTTTTATAAAAAAGCAAGTGCAGAAGTGTTTAAACTCCTGCACTGTTTTTTTGTATTGTGGGTCGCTACCCCACACCCCGCAAACTTTTTGAAAAAGTTTGACAAAAGCATTATTTATTTCTTAAGGCTGATGCCCTTTGCTTCAAGGTCAGCAATAATGCCGTTTACAACGTCCATAACCTCTTCCTTTGTAAGAGTCTTTTCAGGATGTGCAAATGTAATTCTTGATGTGATTGATTTGCCGTTTTCGTCAGCATACGTGTCAACAACCTCTGTCTTCTTAACAAGAGGACAGTTAGCATCCTCGATAGCCTTGCCGATGGGAGCAAACTTATCGCTGATGAATGAAAGGTCAATTTCAATGCCGGGGAACTTTGAGGGTTCTTCGTACTTGATAGCATCTGCTGCAGCCTCAGCGAAATCCTTAACATCGATTTCAGCATAAACAATGTTAGCTTTCTTATCAACCTTCTTTGATACTGTGGGATGAACAATGCCGATTTCACCGATAACCTTACCGCCGAGAATTACAGCGTTGAGGTTTTTGGGATGCTGATAGCAATGTGCAGCCTCGATTGTTTCGTATGAAAGTGAAAGATGCTTGATATCAAGAGCAAGAGTTGCAAGCATATCACGAAGCTCAAAGTAGATTTCTTCCATTGACTTTGTCTTTGAGAAGAGTGTGATTGCAAGCTTTTTCTTTTCGTTGCAAAGACCGTCTTCTCTGAGACCCTCAACAACTCTGCCCACTTCAAAGATACCGAATGAGGGAGCATATGTGTTATTGATCTTAGCCTGACAAAGCTGTGTGGGAACGATTGACTTTCTGATAACCTCAATGTTGGGGTTAGTTGCATTTACGAGCTTGATATTATCTTCGATTTCGATGCCGAGATCCTTGCACTCATCATAGTACATCCATACATATGAATGCATTTCGTGAAGTGAGAAGCGCTTAACAAGAATATCCTTGATTTTATCTTCTACTGTCTTTTCGGTATCGGGGCGTACGGGATAAATAGGTGACTCTGTGGTGTGGATGTCGAAGTTATCGTAACCATAGATTCTTGTGATTTCTTCGATGATGTCAGCCTTGATTGTTACGTCCTTAGTTGCTCTCCATGAGGGTACTGCAACTGTGAAGTCGTCGCCATTAAGTTCAACACCGAAGCCGAGACTTTCAAGAGTCTTAACAATAGTCTCGTTGCTGATTTCGATACCTGTGTAACGGTCAACAAACTTCTTGTCAAAGCTGAGGCTTACTTTATCATATTCAAAAGCTTTTTCATCTGTGAGAGCTGAAACAACATTTACGCCGCCGTCGATATCCTGAAGAAGCTTAACGAAACGAGCAATAGCAGGTACTGTCATTTCGGGGTCAAGGCACTTCTCATATCTCATTGAAGCGTCTGTTCTGTGTGAAAGTCTTACAGTTGACTTACGGATTGAAACAGCGTTGAAGGTAGCACTTTCAAGAGTGAGAGTAGTTGTATCGTCTACGATTTCGCTGTCAAGACCGCCCATGATACCTGCAATAGCAACAGGTGTGTCACCGTTACAGATCATAAGTGTGTTTTCGTCGATGTTTCTCTCGATACCGTCAAGAGTTGTGAAGCTGAAGCTTTCGTCGAAGCGCTTGATGCGGAGCTTTTCAACCTTTCTTGAGTCAAATGCGTGCATGGGCTGACCCATTTCAAGCATAAGGTAGTTTGTAAGGTCAGCGAGAAGGTTGATACTTCTCATACCGCAATAGAAGAGTCTGATCTGCATATTTACGGGACTTACATTCTTTGTGATATTTTCAACCTGAAGACATGAGTATCTCTGACAAAGGTCGTCTTCGATTTTCATATCTACCTTGGGGAGATTGTCGTACTTGGAAAGGTCTGCGCTGTCGAGTGCCTTGAGAGGTCTGCCTGCAAGAGCTGCAAACTCTCTTGCGATACCATAGTGGCCCCAGAGGTCAGGGCGGTTTGTGAGTGACTTGTTGTCAACCTCAAAGATGATATCTTCTACTTCATAAGCATCCTTGATGTCGGTACCAACGGGGATATCGTCTGTAATATCCATAATACCGCTGTTATCGTCACTGATGCCGATTTCCTTACCGCTGCAGCACATACCGTAGGAGGTGTAACCTGCAAGGGCTCTGGGTGTGATGTCGATTTCGCCGATTTTAGCACCAATCTTTGCAAAAGCAGTTTTCATACCAACTCTTACGTTGGGCGCACCGCAGACAACATCTGTGAGCTGACCGTCACCTGCATCAACCTTTAAAAGGTGAAGCTTCTTCGATTCGGGATGATCTGCGATTTCTTTAATCTCAGCAACAACGATACCGCTGATGTCGCTGCCCTTGAAGAAAATTTCGTTTTCAACTTCAGCTGTTGAGAGTGAGAATCTGTGGATAAGATCAAGCTTATCGATACCCTCAAGATCAACAAAGTCTGAAATCCAATTCATTGATAAAAACATAAGTTGCTCTCTCCTTTCCTATTATTCGTCGTCTGTGAACTGTGTGAGTGACTTAAGTGAGCCACCGTTAAGGTCACGGATATCTTTAATACCGTATTTCATCATAACAAGTCTTGTAAGACCAAGACCGAAAGCAAAGCCTGTGTACTCGTCGGGATCAATACCGCCTGCCTTGAGTACCTCGGGGTGAATCATACCGCAGGGGCAAAGCTCAAGCCAACCGCTGTGCTTACAAGAGGGACAGCCTTCACCGCCGCAGATAAGACAGCTGATGTCAAGCTCAAAGCCGGGCTCAACGAAGGGGAAGAAGCCGGGTCTGAGACGAACCTTGATATCCTTCTGGAATACTTCTGAAAGCATAGTTTTCATAAAGTAGATAAGGTTTGAAATTGAGATGTTCTTGTCAACCATTACACCCTCCATCTGGAAGAATGTGTTTTCGTGACAAGCGTCTGTTGCCTCGTTTCTGAAGCAACGGCCGGGGAAAATAGCCTTGATGGGTACACCGTCATTGATAAGTGCATCCTTGTATTTCTTGTAGATAGCGTTCTGAGCAGCTGATGTGTGGCTCTTGAGAAGCTGTCCGTTATCGAGATAGTAGGTATCCTGCATATCTCTTGCAGGGTGATGCTTGGGAATATTGAGAGCCTCGAAGCACTCGTAGTCAGAAACGATTTCTGAGTAATCTTCAACGGCAAAGCCCATTGATCTGAAGATTTTTTCGCACTGACGCT
>JAGBSR010000239.1 GCA_017631745.1 Clostridia bacterium
CCCCGCATGGCACGCTAAAAAGCAGGGTACACCTACTATGGGTGGTTTAATGTTTATTATCGGCACTATCTTTGCAACTGTGCTTGCAATTCTCATCTGCATCGCCACAGGCTATTCACCCTTCAGTGATATGGCAGAGCTTAAAAATCAGCAGATTACACGCCTTGTTTCAGGTGTACTGATGGCTTTTTGCTTTGCACTTGTTGGCTTTGCCGATGACTATATCAAGGTTGTTAAAAAGAGAAATCTCGGTCTTACAGAAATTCAGAAGACTATTCCTCAGGTGCTTATTATTGCCGCATATTTAGGCGGTCTCATCATTTCAAAGAGCACTTCAATGTTTATTCCTTTTTATGGTAAAGTTGCTCTTGACAGCATTCCGGGTATTATCTTCTTTGTTATTTTCGGTGTGTGCGTAATTTACGGATGCATTAATGCTGTTAATTTCACTGACGGTGTTGACGGACTTTGCGGCGGTGTAACAGTACCCGTAGGCGCTGCTTTTGCTGTAATCGGTATCATTATGAAGACTACATCAGTCGGCATTCTCGGCGCTGCTCTCTGCGGTGCTTGCATCGGATACTATATCTGGAATCACTATCCCGCAAAGGTTATGATGGGTGATACAGGCTCAATGTTCCTCGGCGGTATCATTGTAGCTCTCGCTTATGCAATTGAGTGTCCTCTCATTCTTCTTCCTATCGGTATCGTTTATGTTATCGAGGCTCTCAGCGATGTTATTCAGATCGGTTCAATTAAGATAAGACACAAGAAAGTGTTTAAAATGGCACCTATCCACCATCACTTTGAGATGTGCGGATGGAGTGAAAAGAAAATCGTCAGAGTGTTCACTCTTGTGAGCACAATCGGCTGTATCATCGGTGTTGCGGCTATGTATCTCACCGTAAAATAATATCAGCCATATCAACAGATTTAGGAGTGAGGAGTTATGAGCAAGGTCAAAGAAAAGTTGCGTTACCTCTATGACGGCTATGTCATAAGAGGCAGCTTTGATTTCGTTTTTCTTTGCTGTGTGCTTTTACTTTTTACAATCGGTATTATAATGATGTTTTCTGCAGGCTATGTCTATGCGGAATACAACAAGGGCAACGCCACTGTTTTCTTTACAAGTCAGCTTGAAAAGGCAGTTTTAGGCTTTGCGGCTATGATAATACTGAGCAAAATTGACTACAGAATTTTCAATTCTTTTCTTACAATTATCATAAATATCGGCGCTGTGGGACTTCTCTTCTACGCCCTTTTATCAAACCTCGGCAGCGGCGACCAGGATACAAGCCGTTGGGTTTATATTTTCGGCATTCAGTTCCAGCCCTCAGAGCTTGCTAAGTTTGCAATTATTCTTCTGATGTCATATCTGATGTGTGTCTTTCAGGCTCAGCTGAGAGCTCCTGCAGGTAAAAAGGCAGTTCTCAACTTTGAAAGAGACAATCTTCCTAAGTACGAAAGATTTCTTTTTAAACATGTCAGAGGTCAGAAAGCCGCTTGCACAGTTCTCGCTTTGTCGGTAGGTTTCTATTGCGGACTCGTACTTTTGGAAAAGCACTACAGTGCGGCGATACTCATAATGCTTATGGGCATATCAATGCTCTGGCTCAGCGGCACAAGAGGCAGATATTTTGCTATAGTTCTCAGCCTTATGGCTCTTGTTGTTACGGTGGTACTCCTCAAGCCCGATATTCTTTCAGGCTTCGGCTTTGCAGAAAGCCGTATTATGGCATTTCTCGATAAGGACAATCCCGAATACATTGATGCAAGACGACAGACCGTCAACGGCCTTTATGCTATCGGCTCAGGCGGACTTTTCGGTGTGGGACTTGGCAACTCAAAACAAAAACAGCTCTATATCGCAGAGCCTCATAACGACTTTATTTTCCCCGTTGTAATTGAAGAGCTCGGCTTTATCGGTGCGGCATTCATTCTTTGTCTTTTTGCTTTTCTTATTTACAGAGGCTACAAGATTGCAATACGCAGTAAAGACTATTTCGGCTCACTTCTTGTAATGGGCATAATGATTCAGATAGCTCTTCAGGTTATCATCAATATTGCCGTTGTAACGGATATGATACCTAATACCGGTATGGCGCTTCCTTTCTTCAGCTTCGGCGGCACGGCGATAATAGTATTGCTGGCGGAAATGGGTGTTGTTTTATCCGTGTCAAGAAAGTCGTCGATTTCAAAATAAAGGAGAGTTAACCTATGAAAATATTATTTGCCGCAGGCGGTACAGGCGGACACATCAACCCTGCACTTGCAACAGCAGGGGAGATAAGAGAAAGATATCCCGATGCTGAAATCCTTTTTGTAGGCACAAAAGATAAAATGGAAGCAAAGCTTGTACCCGCTGCAGGCTTTGATTTCACTACTATCAGAATTTCAGGCTTTCAGAGAAAAATCAGCATTGAAAATATAATCAGAAACTTAAAGACTATCTTCTATCTTCTTTTCTGCACATTCAGTGTTAAGAAGATTCTTAAGAAGTTCAAGCCTGATGTTGTTGTGGGCTTCGGCGGCTATGTCAGCGGACCCGTTGTAAGAACAGCGGCAAAGATGGGCATTCCCACCGCTATACACGAGCAGAATGCATATCCCGGCATCACAAATAAGACTCTTGCTAAAATTGTTGATAAGGTAATGCTTACAGCAGAAGAAGCCGAGAAATATATGCAGTGTAAAAATCCACCTGCAGTTACAGGACTTCCCGTAAGAGGTGAAATGCTCAGAGCAGACAGAGATTTTGCAAGAGCAAAGCTCGGCATCAGAGACGATCAGAAGCTTGTTCTTTCAATGGGTGGTAGTCTCGGCGCAATGACAATCAACAATGCAATGGTTGATCTGATTACAGACAATTACAAAAACAACAGCTTATATTTCATTCACGCTATGGGTCAGTACGGCTTATGGGTACCCGATAAGCTCAAAGAAAACGGTGTTGACACAGATGCCGCAAATCTCGAGCTTCGTGAGTATATCAGTGATATGGATGTGTGTATGCCTGCGGCCGATGTTGTTATCTGCCGTGCAGGTGCAAGCTCACTTTCAGAGCTTCAGGCCCTTGGTAAGGCATCGATTCTTGTGCCGTCTCCCAATGTTGCGGAAAATCACCAGTACCACAATGCAATGGCTCTTGTAAATAAGGGTGCTGCTCTTATCATTGAAGAAAAAGACCTTACCAAAGAGAAAATGCAGAGCCTTTTCGATTCTCTTGTAAACAACGACGAAAACAGACTCAGTATAGAAGCCAATGCAAAAGCAATGGCAGTTATCGATGCAAAAGAAAAAATTGCAGATATCGTTCTTTCGCTGATAAAATAATCACAAAAAATCACTTTTTCGCATAACATAGGGTGAAAGGGTGATTATGTGCAACACATTGTTATTAACGGCTCAAAGCAGCTCAAGGGTGAAATTGATGTTCAGGGGTCGAAGAACAGTTCTTTGCCAATTTTAGCGGCAACGGTACTTGTTAAAGGTGTCAGTGTGATACATAACTGCCCCGATTTAAGCGATGTCAGAGCTGCAGTTAAAATCCTCGAGCACTTAGGCTGTAGGTAAAAAGAGAAAATAACACGCTTACAGTTGATTCTTCGGCTGTTTTGTGTTATAATATACCGGATTGTCTGATGAGAGAAATGCGCTCTTCCATAGTTTTTCTCGGCTCGGTACTTGGCCGAACGGGCAGGGCAGTGCTGTCTTCACCCGGCGGATGCGAAATAGGTCTCAGGCCTATTGATCTGCATCTGAGCTCTCTTCGCTCTCTTGGAGTGAGTATAGACGAAAGCCACGGCGAGATAAACTGCCGTTTGGATAAGCACATTTCAGGCGGAGTAATCAGTCTGTCATTTCCCAGTGTGGGAGCGACGGAAAACATTATTCTTGCCTGCTGTCTTTCAAAGGGCAGAACAGTTATTCTCAATGCTGCAAGAGAGCCCGAAATTAAGGACCTTGCAGATTTTCTGAATATCTGCGGAGGAAAAATCAGCATAGGCACTCACGGTACAGTGATAATCGACGGTGTAACTGAGCTTCATTCGGCAGAGCACAGAGTGATACCTGACAGAATAGTAGCACTGACTTATATGAGTGCGGTGACATCTGCCAAGGGTCAGGTAACACTCAGAAATGTGGACACATCAGCATTTATGTCAGCCATACCGCTTTTTGAAAGTATGGGCTGTGAAATAAAAGACCAACGCGATGTTCTCACAATCAGTATGAAACGTCGTCCCAAAGCGATCCGCGATGTAAGGACAATGCCTTACCCGGGCTTTCCTACAGACGCACAGGCGCCTCTGATGGCAGTGCTGTGCAAGGGCGAGGGCACATCGGTTATGGTTGAGAACATTTTTGAAAGCAGATTCAAGCATGTACCCGAGCTTATGAGAATGGGTGCAAGAATAAAAATAGAAGGCAAAGTGGCTTTAATAGACGGAAGTGAAAATCTCTATGCGGCGGCTGTCACAGCTCCCGATTTAAGAGGCGGAGCGGCGCTTGTGATTGCTGCACTGAGTGCTCAGGGCGAAACGGTTATCGGCGGTATTTGGCATATAGACAGAGGCTATGAAAATATCGAAAAGACCCTGTCGGTACTGGGCGCAGATATAAAAAGAATTCCGATATAAAGTCAGGGGCGCATCATTGCGCTCTTTTAGTAATTTAAGGGAGGTGTAAGACAGATGAACAAGGGTGCATTCGGCGGCTATAATAAGCCGAATTTTCAGCCTAAAAATTTAACGTCGGATATGTGGGAACCCATATCCGCTACCAACAATTTCTCTGCCTACACACCCGAAAAGCCTGTGGCTCAGAGTCAAAACACTTTTGTCGGTACGCGTCGAACCGCAGCTGATAAGGGCTCCGCTTCGCCCGCCGAGAAAGCAAGTGCAAAAAAGAATTCCACTGTAAAAAAAGACAACACATCTTCTAAAATAAAAAATAGCCTTTCCAAGCAAAAAACAAAGGCTCAGCCAAAGACACAAGAAAAAACACAGCCGAAGAAAAAAGCTTCGGTGCAGGCTCAGGAAAGACCTATAAGCAGCGGCAGAGTACCTCAGCCCTCTAAAGGAAAAAAAGCCAAGGTACCCACAAAAAGAGAGCTTAACCTGAGAGAAAAAAGACGTCAGAAAATTAATAAGGCTTATGTCAGACTCGTAAAAAACGGCAAGTCAGCCGATGAGGCAAGAGTAATACTTACAAGAAGAAAAATCAGACTCAAGAGAATAAAGACCTTCGGAACGGTTGCGTTTTTCTTCCTTTTTGCTCTGAGCTTTATGCTCAGCTACAGCTACTATCAGGGCGCTGAGATAACGGATATCGTTATAGTCGGCGATGAGGTCTATTCTGAAGCTGAAATTCTTGAAGCGGCTCAGCTTAGCACAGGTATGAATATGCTCACAGTCCGCGAGAAAAAGCTCAACAGCGATGTTACCAAGCTGCTACCCTTCATATCCGAAATCGGCGTTGATTACAGATTGCCCGATACAATTGCTCTTGATATAGTAGCAACTCAGGCTCAGCTTATTCTCAAGTGCGAAAAGAAATACATCTGTGTTGATGAGTCGGGCAAGGTAGTTTCAGATAAAAAGAAAAAGCTTGCAGAAGGGCAGTTCCTTGTGCAGGGTCTTACCGAGCAGGAATATATTGTAGGAGAGACCTTTGCTGTCAGTGAAGAGAATGCTGAAAGATATAAGATTGCCCGTGAATTTGCAAAGGTTACGGCAGATGCCGGAACACTTAACTACGGTGTGCTTGACCTTAAGGATATGAATGACATCACTTTCACATATCGCTCAAAAATCCGACTCTATCTCGGTGACGGCACAAATATCGAAACAAAGCTCAGACACGCTGTCGAAATTATGGAATCTTCTGATATAGGCGATAAGACCGGATATATCAACTTAAAATATGACATCGGAGCATATTTTATGGAAGGAAGTATGAAATAAAGCGATTTTTACAAAAATACACAAAAAAATTACAAATCTTATTAAGATTTATTCTTGTATTTTGCGAAAGTTCGTGTTATAATAAACTGAATTATGATTATAAGTGTCTCTATGTCTTAATTAAAAATACGGAGTCGGTTATAATAATATCGAAAATTATTCTCAAATATATATAACAGGAGGAAGTAAAATGGGCTTCATAATGGACAATGAAAACATTTCCTACAACCAGATCAGAGTTGTTGGTGTAGGTGGCGGCGGCGGTAACGCAATCAATGGAATGGTTGAGTCAGGTATTGTCGGCGTAGAATTCCTTTCCATCAACACAGACAGACAGATTCTCGAAAACTCAAAGGCAACACATAAAATCCAGATCGGCGAAAAGGTAACAGGCTGCATGGGTGCAGGCGGTGATCCTGCAGTAGGCAGAAAGGCTGCTGAAGAAAGCCGTGATGTTATTGCTGATGCACTCCGCGGTGCAGATATGGTATTCATCACAGCCGGTATGGGCGGCGGTACAGGTACAGGTGCAGCTCCCGTTGTTGCTGAAGTAGCAAGAGAGCTCGGTGCTCTTACTGTCGGTATCGTTACAAAACCCTTCAAGTTTGAAGGCAGAAAACGTATGGACCAGGCAGAAGAGGGTATCAGAGACCTCGAAAAATATGTTGACTCACTTATCGTTATCCCCAACGAAAGACTTAAGCTTCTCGGTGATAAGTCACTCAGCGTTAAGGATGCTTTCTCAAAGGCAAACGATGTACTCTGGCAGGGTGTTAAGAGTATTTCAGATACAATCAAGGTTCCCGGTTACATCAACCTCGACTTTGCTGATATCAAGAGCGTAATGAAGGATGCAGGCCGTGCACATATGGGTATCGGTCGCGGCAGAGGTGCAGACTGTGCAGCTGAAGCTACAAAGCAGGCTATCACAAGTCCCCTTCTTGAAACAGCTATCGACGGTGCAAGCGGCGTAATCATCAATGTTACTTGCTCAAGCGATATGTCACTTGATATGATCGAGCAGGCAGGTGCTCTTATCTCCGATGCATCACATCCCGATGCAAACATCATCTTCGGTTCAGTATTTGACGAAGATATGGGCGACGAAATGCTTATCACTGTTATCGCAACAGGTTTCGGCGGTGCAACTCAGACTCAGGCAGCTCCCTCAGCAACTGCACAGACAGCTCCTGCAACTGCTCCCGAGTTTATCAGCCAGGCTGCTGCATCAGCTAATGATACAATCTTCGGCTCAATGAGCAAAGAGGCTGTTGACTTTGCTTCAACAAAGTTCGGTCAGTCATTCGTTTCAATCTTCGAGCAGGCTGCAGCTGCTGCAAACGGCAAGGCTCCCGCAGCTCCTGTATTCCCCGAAATGCCTCTCGATCCCGTTCCTGCTGCTCCCGTGGCAGAAACACCTGCAGCTCCCGCTAAGGAAACACAGGCTTTCGATGTAATCGAAACTCCTGCTAAGAAGTCAGGCTCCATCTTTGATGATCCCGATGAAGACGAAAGCGATGTACTTCCCGTATTTAAGGGCCGCAATATCTTCGGCAACAACTAAGACTGCCGATAACAGCACAATAACACAAATAAAAGGCTGCTCCTTAACGGTGTAGCCTTATTTTATTTGTTTGACGTTTTTTTGTCTCTCGCAGTACCCTCGTACAGCTTCGAGCTAACAAAACGCCATTTTGCACTATTCTCGGCAGTCTTGAATCTGCATAACAGCACAATAACACAAATAAAAGGCTGCACCTTAACGGTGTAGCCTTGTCTATGTTTTACTTTGTGGGACTCTGTCCCACACCCTGCAAGCGTTTGTAAAAGCTTGACCAAAACTTTACTTATTCATTACTTTATAGGCTCAAAGTCTGAAGCAGGGTGCTTGCAAAGAGGACAGATGAAATCCTCAGGAAGCTTGTCACCCTCATAAACATAACCGCAGATTTTGCAGACATAACCCTTTTTGCCCTCAGTCTGAGGCTTGGGCTTTACATTTGCCTGATAATAGTTGTAAGTCATTGTCTCTCTGTCCGAGAGCACTCTTGCTTCCGTTACACTGCAGATAAACATTCCGTGAGTGTCAAGGTCAACATACTGCTCAACCTTAAGTGACATAAACGAGTTGATATATCTCGGCAGGAATACAAGACCGTTATCTGAATAAAGTACCTCATCGCCTGCAAATTTATCGGTGTTTCTGCCGCTTACAAAGCCGAACTTCTGGAATACTGAGAAAGGAGCATCCACAGTAAGGCAGTTGATATTCATTTTGCCTGTCTGCTTGATAACGTGATGTGAGTAGTTATCCTTATTAATGGTCACTGCAATTCTGTTGGGGGTATTTGTTACCTGAGTAACAGTATTGACAATCAGACCGTTATCTTTTTTGCCGTCGTTTGAAGTAACAACATATAAGCCGTATCCGATTTTGAAAAGAGCTGTCATATCATTTTTATCAGCGGTATCATTAGTCTGAGCGAGATAATCCTTGCAAAGCTCTTTAGCAAGCGAGTCAATCTGAGTCTTATTTTCCTCGTTCATAGCTGACATAATGCTTACTGTGGTATCAGTGTAAATAAGGTTCTTGCTTTTTTCAAGCATACCCTTCATAACCTTTGCTGCAAGGGGAGCCCAACTTCCGTTTTCGATGAAGCCGACAGTGCGGTTTTTATATCCGCGCTCTGTAAGGTGATTGATAAACTCGCGCATATAAGGGAAGATCTCTGCATTATAAGTTGTGGTGGCGAGTACAAGCTTGCTGTAACGGAAAGCATCTTCAACAGCTTCTGCCATATCGCATCTTGCAAGGTCGTTGACAACAACCTTAGGACAGCCGTAAGCACGAAGCTTTTCAGCAAGAAGCATAACGGCCTTCTTTGTGTTGCCGTAAATTGAAGTGTAGGCAATCATAATGCCTTCCTGCTCGGGCTGATAGCTTGACCAGGTATTATAAAGGTCGAGGTAATAACCGAGGTTATCTTTGAGCACAGGGCCGTGAAGGGGACAGATAATCTGAATATCAAAGCCCGAAGCCTTCTTGAGAAGATTCTGCACCTGAACGCCGTATTTGCCTACAATGCCGATGTAATATCTTCTTGCCTCGCAAGCCCAATCTTCTTCAACATCAAGGGCACCGAATTTGCCGAAGCCGTCAGCGGAGAAAAGCACCTTATCGGTTCTGTCATATGTTACCATAACTTCTGGCCAATGAACCATAGGTGCACCGATGAAGGTGAGGTTGTGTCTGCCAAGGCAAAGTGTATCGCCTTCCTTGATAATCATTCTGTTATCCTCAAAATCTGTGCCGAAAAAGTTTTTCATCATTCTGAAAGCCTTTTCTGAAGCGACGATAACAGCTTCGGGATAAGCCTTTGCGAAATTGAGAATATTGGCTGAATGGTCAGGCTCCATATGCTGAACAATGAGATAAGCAGGCTTTCTTGAGCCTATAGCATTCTGAAGATTATCCATCCACTCGTGAGTAAAGCTAGCGTCAACAGTATCCATAACAGCTATCTTTTCATCAAGTATAACATATGAGTTATAAGCCATGCCGTTGGGTACATCATACTGACCTTCAAACAGATCGATATTATGGTCATTAACGCCGATATATTTAATATCTTTAGTTATGTTCATTTAAATTTCCTCCGTCTTTAAATATTAGAAATTTGCTTACAGATATTATATTATACCAAAGTTTTAAAATCAAGATGTTGAAATTAAAAACATTTTCCGTCTTTGCAGTCTGAAACCTGATTGTCTTTATAGCAAAGCTCATTTTGGCAGTGACCGCTGTTAAAGAAAGTAACAACGTTTTTAACGGTTGTTTCTGCAATATTATCGAGTGCCTCGCCTGTAAGAAAAGCCTGGTGGGAGGTGACGATTACATTGGGCATAGATATTAGCCTTGCAAGGGTATCGTCTTCGAGTATATGCCCTGAATTATCCTCAAAGAAAAGCTCTGATTCCTCCTCATACACATCAAGGCAGGCGGCGCCGACCTTACGGGATTTTATAGCCTTGAGCAGTGCTTCTGCATCAACGAGAGCACCCCTTGAGGTGTTGATTATAATCACACCCGTTTTGCATTTATCGAGTGCATTTTCATCTATAATATAGTGCGTCTCTTCTGTCAGAGGACAGTGAAGAGAAATGATATCACTCTGAGAGAGAAGCTCACCGAGGCTTGTATATCTCACATTTTCACCGTCGCTGATTTCCTCGGCAGGGTACTTGTCATAGGCAAGAACCTTCATGCCGAAACCTTTGCAGATATCAACAAAGACCCTACCGATTTTACCCGTACCGATTATGCCGACCGTTTTGCCGTGCAGGTCAAAGCCCGTTAGATTTTTCAGACTGAAGTTAAATTCCTTGGTGCGGATATAGGCCTTGTGGATGCGTCTGATTGAAGTCAGAAGCAAGGCCATAGCATGCTCAGCAACGGCGTAAGGGGAGTATGCAGGCACACGAAGCACATGAATTTTACCGAAGGCATGCTTCATATCAACATTGTTAAAGCCTGCGCAACGCAAGGCGAGCACTCTCACATTCATTTCATACAGCCTGTCTATAACGGCTTCATTTACAGTGTCGTTGACAAACACACACACCGCATCGTACCCTGCCGAGAGATAAACAGTATCTTCATTGAGCTTGGTTTCAAAATATTTTACAGTGACACCGTATTCTGCGGCATATTTATCAAAGGCAGGTCTGTCATAGCTTTTGGCATCGAAAAATGCTATTTTCATTGTATACATACTCCTTGCAATTACATAATTAATATAGTATAATTTTTGCAGGGAAAACAAAAATATACTATTATATATAAGGAAAAAGAAAATGAAGAGAATTATGTTTGTTTGCCACGGCAATATCTGCCGTTCACCTATGGCGGAATTTATATTTAGGGATATGCTTAAAAAGCAGGGGATAGCCAATGAGTTTGTTGTTGCTTCGTCTGCCACAAGCACCGAGGAAATATGGAACGGTATCGGTAACCCCGTTTATCCGCCCGCAAAAGCTGAGCTTTTGAAGCACAGCATCACCTGCGATGGCAAAAGGGCAGTACAGCTGAAAAAGAGCGACTATGATAAATACGATATATTTCTGGCAATGGATTCAATGAACATCCGCAATATAGGTAAAATATTCGGTGCTGATCCTCTCGGCAAGGTGCATAAGCTTATGGATCTGACAGACAGACCGGGCGATGTTGCAGACCCCTGGTACTCGGGAAGGTTTGATGTGGCCTATAAAGATATTTACGAGGGTTGCGAGGCTCTGCTTAAAAAACTTCAGCAGGACACTTGACAATATATATATAAATAGTATAATCATTAAGTAATAATTTCAGGAGGACAAGAATATGTCTAAAGTTAAAGTAACAATGGAAAATCACGGTGAGTTCACTATCGAGCTTTATCCCGAATTTGCTCCCGCAACAGTAGCTAACTTCCTTAAGCTTGCAGGCAGCGGCTTTTATGACGGCACAATCTTCCACAGAGTAGTGGATAACTTTATGGCTCAGGGCGGCGATCCCGAGGGTACAGGCTGCGGCGGTGCCGATGAAACAATCAAGGGCGAATTTGCAGCTAACGGCTTCACACAGAACACACTCTCACATACAAGAGGCGTTATATCAATGGCAAGAAGTATGCAGCCCAACTCAGCTTCAAGCCAGTTCTTCATCTGCTACAGTGATGACTGCACCTTCCTTGACGGCAACTATGCTGCTTTCGGTAAGGTTATCGAGGGTATGGAAAGCGTTGACAGCTTCCTTGACGAATACAGAACATATAATAGTATGGGCGAAAAGGCATCACCCGTTGAGCCTATCCGCATCAAGAATATGACAGTAATCGACTGATAATTAACAAAGGTCGCTTATGTTTGACAATAAGCATTAATTATTTGTTAAAAGAGTCAAAAATACTTAAAAAAATTCGTTATATTTCCCAAAAAACTTTCAAAAAGCCCTTGACGGCAGAGGAGTTGTGTGTTAAAATAGCACTACCTCTGAAGAGGGCTTTATTTTTGTGCCCGAAAAAGAGGGAGGCCTTAAGGTCTGAAGAGGGAAGGTTGTAACCTTCTTCAGATTAAAATTTCCGATAATGGAGGTGCCGTTCATGAGAGTAAAAATTACTTTATCTTGCACAGAGTGCAAACAGCGCAATTACAACACAATGAAAAACAAAAAGAACAATCCTGACAGGTTGGAGATGAACAAGTATTGCAGATTTTGCAAGAAGCACACTCTCCACAAAGAGACAAAATAAGAGCGGGAGGTAAGAATGATGGCTGACAAAGAAAACAAGGTCACCCAGGATTCAAAGGTTGACAAGGCCACAACTGATGAAAGCGCAGCAGCAGCTAAAGTTGCTAAGGCTGCTAAGGGTAACAAGAAATCAGACAAGCCAAGCTTCTTCACCCGTGCAGGCAAGGGCACTAAGAAGTTCATCAAAGACTTCAAAGGCGAATGCAAGAAAATTGTATGGCCCGATGCAAAAACTGTCTTAAAGAGCACCGGTATCGTTCTTCTCGTAGTTGCTATCGTAGCAATCGTTGTTGGTGTTATCGACCTCGGTCTTTCATCAGGTGTTAAGGGTCTTAAGAACCTCGCACTTGGCGAAGAAACCACAGTTGAAAGCACAGAAACAGGCGATGAGCACGAGGGTCACGACCACGAAGGCGAAGAAGCCGATGAAGACAAAGGCAGTGAAGAAGAGACTACTGAAGCAAAAGCTGAGGAGTCAACTGAAGATAAGGCTGAAGATACAACAGCTGAATCTGCAGAATAATCCGATTGTGGAGGTGTAACAATGGCTGACAATGCCAGATGGTTTGTAGTACACACCTACTCAGGCTACGAAAATAAAGTAGCATCAAACATCACAACCGTTGTTGAAAACCGCAAGATGCAGGATCAGATTTTCGAGGTCCGCATTCCCACCGAAACAGTAACAGAAATCAAG
>JAGBSR010000240.1 GCA_017631745.1 Clostridia bacterium
CACAACAACGGGAATATTAAGATCTTTAGCCATAAGCTTGAGATTTCGTGTGATTTCAGAAACCTCCTGCACACGGCTTTCAACTCTGCCGCCGCTTTTCATAAGCTGAAGGTAGTCAACAAAAACAGCATCAACATCACGAAGTCGTCTGATACGTGACTTCATTTCCGACACGGTCATATTTGATGTATCGTCAAAATAAAGCTCACAGTTACTCAGAAGAGCTGTTGCAGTGGCAAGCTTTGCCCACTCCTCACCTGAGATGTTACCTGTTCTCATCTTTGTGCTTTCAATACGCGCTTCGGTTGAAAGAACTCTCTGTGCAAGCTGTTCCTTTGTCATTTCAAGCGAGAAAAACAGTACCTTCTTCTTACCCATCATAGCAGTGTTTCTTGCAAGGTTAAGTGCCAAGCTGGTTTTACCCATAGCAGGACGCGCACCGATAATTACAAGGTCTGATTTATTAAGACCCGTGATAGCCTTATCAAGATCAACGAAACCTGTGGTATAGCCCTTATATTTATCCTTGTCGGCACCGCTGAGCTTCTGAAGCTTATCATAAACCTCATTTACAATGATGTCGCCGATTTTGGCAGGGCCTCTTGTAACTCTGCCCTGACGGATATCATAAATCTTCTGCTCAGCCGATTCAAGAAGACTGTCAGCAGATTCAGTTGATGAAGATGCATCCTCGATGATTCCTTTTGAAACATTGATAAGAGAACGAACATAATACTTTTCTCTTATGATTTTTGAGTACGCCTCAACATTTTCTGTTGAGGGTACCATTTCAGCAAGCTGGAAAAGGTATTGTTTTCCGCCAGCATCGTCATATATTTTCTGATCCTTGAGCTTTTCAAGCACAATCAGAGGGTCAATTTTACCGCCGAGAGCATCAATCTCCTGCATAATAATAAAGATTTCTTTATGCTGAGGAAGATAGAAATAATCAGGTTTAACCATAATATTAACCTGTGTGATGCAACTCGGGTCGATGAGGATAGAGCCGAGCACTGCCTGCTCAGCTTCAAGAGAATATGGCATATTGACATCGTCAATTGATGTCAGCATCTTATCTCTTTCCACTTTTCTTCACCTCGTTTTTATAATTCTTATTCTCCTACACGAACAAAGAGCTTAGCTGATACACCTGTGTAGAGCTTGATTTCAAATTCATAAGTACCGAACTGCTTGATATCATCAACAGTAATCTTTCTCTTATCTGTCTTGATACCGAATTCTTTTTCGATTTTCTCCGCAATTTCCTTTGCAGTAACACTGCCGAAGAGCTTGCCGTTTGCGCCTGCCTTTGCAGTGATTGTGATAGTCTTACCTGATATTCTTTCAGCATTCTTTTTAGCTTCTGCAGTTTCGGTGTCTATCTTATATTTTGCAGCCTGCTCGCGGTTTTTGAGCTCTGTCATATTCTGAGCATTAGCTTCAACTGCAAGATTTTTCGGGAAAAGGAAGTTTCTTGCATAGCCGTCTGATGCATTAACAAGCTCACCCTTTTTACCTAAGCCTTTAACATCCTGTTTTAATACTACTTTCATATATTTTTACCTCCGTTATAAATTACTGAAATATTCATCAATTACAGCCTTGAGGGTTTCAGATGCATTCTGCACTGTTATATCCTCAAGCTGACAGGCAGCCATAGTCTGATGACCTCCGCCGCCGAGTGATTCCATAATAAGCTGAACATTGACCTCGCCGTAGCTTCTTGCCGAAATGTTTATGTCGTCGCCGTTTTCGTAAATTACGAACGAAGCCTTGACGCCTTCAATGTTGAGCATTTCATCTGCAGCCTGAGATGTTACAAGGCGGACATTTTCTATATTGCCATCTGAAAATGAAATAGCACAGCCGTTATAGGTTTCTGCTTCATCAATGATGGCATTTCTCGCTCTGAAAATTTCCATATCATTGGAAAATAACTTTTTGGCATCAACGGTACCTGCACCGCGTGAGCGAAGATAGGCAGCAGCTTCAAAGGTACGAACACCTGCTCTGAGAATAAAGTTTCTCGTATCAAGCACGATGCCTGAAAAAAGAGCAAGAGAAGCAAATTTATCAAGCACAGGTTTTGCATCGATATACTGAGCTATTTCCGTGACCATCTCTGAAGCTGATGAAGAGTTTGGCATATGATAAAACATAACCGTATCTTCGATGAAATCCACACTCTTTCTGTGGTGGTCAATAATCATAATTTTATTCGCTTTATCAATAAGCTCGGGACAGTCTGTGAAATCTTTTTTGTGTGTATCTGTTACAATCACCAGAGTATTGTTGCCGACACGGCCGAGAGCCTCATTGGGAGAAATGACTACTCCCTCGCCTTTTTCCTGAATAAATGCACTGATAAGCGGAAGGGCAAGTGTGTTTTTTACATTGACAACAATATTTGACTGCTTACCGAAATGCTCTGCAATACACTGCATACCAACGGCACTGCCAAAGGCATCGAAGTCAGAAAATCTGTGACCCATAATAAGCACATTGTCACTGTCGGAAATAATTTCAGAAATGGTCTTTGATATAAGTCTTGTTCTTACTTTGTTTTTCTTTTCGTGACCCGAGGAAACACCGCCGAAGAATTTATACTGAGTACCCTCTCTGATAGCAACCTGATCACCGCCACGGCTCTGAGCCATATCGAGAGCCTGCTTTGCTGAGTTGTTTGACTCTGCAAGGTCACCCTCGTGACCGACACCGATTGAAAGAGTAAGGTCTGTGTTTCTGCCGTCATAGGTCAGCTCGCGGATTTTATCAAGAATGTTGAATTTATCGTTTACCATTCTCTGATAAGCTCTTTCCTCAAGGAAAACCATCATACGGCTGCTGCTGTATTTACGGCAGAGTCCGCCATATGAACCGACCCACTGCTCAATCATCTGCTCAGTTTTAGTGAAAATTGCTGCGCAGTCGCTTTCCTTGAAGTTGTTGTAAACCTCATCGGCGTTGTCAAGAACCGTAAGCATTATGCAGGGTCTTGTTTCAATAAACTCCTTTTCGATATTGCGAAGCTCTGTTTCATCAAAGAGATAAAGCAGATAAAACTCCTCGCCGTCAACACAGAACTCATTGGAATAAACTGAGAAGCAAAGACTATCGGCTCTGAGTCTGTATCCCTTACCCAAAAGAAGCTTGTCGATATTATCCTTGCGGATAAGCTCCTTGAAGTTTGAAACTGTATATTCTGGCGTAATTCTGAAGGCTTCCCTGAAGCTTTCATTAAGCCATATAATTGAGCCGTCTTTTTCAATTACTACACAGGGTACGCTGAGAACCTCAAAGGCCTTGCCCTGATCAAAATTCAGCTCATCGGTAACAGTTTTAACTTTGTAAAGAAGCTTTTCCTTTTTCTCTATGTGATATATATACTTAGCAAGTGCAAAACCTATTACAAGCACAAGCTGAGCAGCTGAAAGCACATAGCTGTAGCCTGCCGTCATTCCGCAGAGGAAGACAGCAAGAACTATGAATATCAAGGATAAATCATAAATTTTCCAAAGCTTTTTCATTTTAAATCTCCATAAGAATAGGAAGAATCATAGGACTTCTTTTTGTTCTTTCATACATAAGTCTTGAAACATCGTCACGGACGCGGTTTTTGATCGTACCCCAATCGTAAATGTTTCTATCGTAACACTTCATCATTGTATCGTAGGCAGTCTGCTTAGCCTCTTCAATGAGCTCTTCCGACTCTTTTACAAATACGAAGCCGCGGGAAACAACATCGGGTCCCGATACCAGCTGACCCGTAAGGCCATCGAGAGTTGCAACAACGATGATGATGCCGTCTTCGGCAAGATGCTTTCTGTCTTTGAGCACAATATTGCCGACATCGCCGACACCTGATCCGTCAACAAATATCTTGCCTGCAGGCACTGTACCTGCCTTTTTGATATATTCCTTGCAAACCTCAATCTGCACACCGTTATCGGCAATGATAACATTTTGTGAGGGTATGCCCATCTGCTCTGCAAGCTGTGCGTGCTTGAGAAGATGCTTCTGCTCACCGTGCACGGGAATGAAATACTGAGGCTTCACAATGCCGAGCATTAGCTTGAGCTCTTCACGGCAGGCGTGACCTGATACGTGAACATCATACATCTTTTCATATACAACCTCGGCACCGAGCTTCATAAGCTCATTGACTACCCGGCTGACGGTTTTTTCGTTGCCGGGAATGGGTGTAGCCGAGATGATAACATAATCATTAGGACCAATGGCAACCTTTCTGTGATCGGAAAATGCCATTCTTGTAAGAGCCGACATAGGCTCACCCTGGCTGCCTGTTGTGATAAGTACTATCTCATTTGCAGCATAGTTGTTGATTAAATCAAGTTTTATAAGTATACCCTCGGGCACCTTGAGATAACCGAGCTCAGAACCGATTGCAACAACATTTTCAAGACTTCTGCCTGAAAGAGCAACCTTTCTGCCCATCTTTTCGGCAACGTCTATAATCTGCTGAACTCGGTGTATATTTGATGCAAAGGTGGCTACTATAATTCGTCTGTCCTCAGCTTTTCTGAAAAGCAGTTCAAATGATGCTCCGACCTTGCTTTCGCTTTCGGTGAAGCCGGGTCTTTCGGCATTTGTTGAGTCTGCCATCATACACAGCACACCCTGCTTGCCAAGCTCTGCAAAACGGGCAATATCAATTATATCGCCGTCTATGGGAGTTGAGTCAATTTTGAAGTCGCCTGTGTGAACTATTGTACCGCCGTCGCACTTAATAGCAAAGCCTACAGCATCGGGAATTGAATGGTTGACATGAATAAATTCAACCTCGAACTTACCGAGATTAACCTTCTTGCCCGGTGACACTACATTGAGCTTAGCCTTGTCAAGAATGCCGTGCTCGCGGAGCTTGCCCTCAATAAGACCGTTTGTAAGGCGCGTACTGTAAACAGGCACATTGACCTTTTTAAGCAGATATGCAAGTGAGCCGATATGGTCCTCGTGGCCGTGTGTGATACATATGCCCTTGATTTTATCTGCATTCTTTTCAACATAGCTGAAGTCGGGAATTACAAGATCGATACCGGGCATATCCTCATCGGGAAAAGCAAGACCACTGTCGACGAGAATCATATCATCCTCATATTCAAACAATGTGATGTTTTTGCCGACCTCATTGAGACCGCCTAAAAACGCAATCTTAATAGGGCTTTGCTTTTTGCTTGCAGGCTTACTTTCTTTTTTCTGCTTTGAGTTTTTCTTGTTTTCTTTTTTATTTGAAGCTTTTTTGCTTTCAGTTATCTTTTTATTTTCTGTCTGCTTTTTATTTTCAGGCTGTTTCTTTACTTCTTTTGCTTTCTTATTTTCTGCCTGTTTTTTGTTTTCTGGCTGTTTTTTGTTTTCAGCAATCTTCTTTGTATCAATTTTTTCATAAAGTAGAATATCATTGACTTTTGACTCTAATGTTTTCTTCGCTGAATTTCTTTTTTTCTTATAATAAAACGGTTTTGACTTACTTTTGCTTTTGTTTGACGCAGCTTTATTCTGCTTGAGATTTTCGTTGTTTTCGCTCATTTAAATTCATTGCACTCCTTTTCTCAGATTTTGTATTATATTAATTGCAAATTATATTAAAAGTAAATTTACGCTAATTACCCATAGTAATCCATTATTGTTTATAATACTATTTTTTGGATAGTATGTCAAGGAATATACAGTTAAAAGTTATCAATATAAAAAGAAATACTGCCCGATTATACTATCAATGTAATCAGGCAGTATTTGATTTATTCTTCTAAGGCTTTTTCAAAGAGCTCGCCCTTTGCATCCTTGGCGTGAGCAGCTTTGTCAGCTGTTTCTTCATAGAGATATTTACCAAGGTCAATTCTGAGAATCTTACGTCCGCTCTGTCTCTTTGACTCGGGAATTGTTCTCATATAGTTTTCACCGTAGAAATGCTTAAGATACTCGTTATAGTAGCTCGGTGCAGGAAGCTTAAGTCCTTCAAAATCAATATCAACAAGGCTGTAGAACCACTTTTCAGGGAAAGCGCCCTTGATAAGATTTACACCCTCACCATCGATAAGGAATACGTGATCCTCCTGCTTTCTGTATCTCTTGAGCACAAGGTTGAGCATTGTGTGATAGAGATTGAAGGGAACAAGACGGATAAAGGGAAGAAGAAGCTTTGAAAGAGTATAATATTCGCCGGGAATTGCAGTATTCTGCCAGCGGATATTAATAATTCTTCTGAGATTCTGAACAGTAAACAGGTGAAGCTTTTTACCTATTGTGGTATTTGCTGTCTTATCATAAACAAAGATATTGATAAACAGACCGTTATCAACAAGCTTGAATCTGTCGCTTGTAGCTGTGAAGAAACCTGTGTCGTTAAGGCGTATTCTGTCGTAAACGAGATGTGAAGCATCGCCTTTTTTGTAGGTCTGATATTTGAGTCTGTCTGAAAGCTCACCGGGGCAAATCTTCTTGAACTTCTCATAATCCTCTCGGAAGAAGCCGATTTCGATTGTATCCTCCCAGGGAATGTATCCGCCGTATTTGACAGCACCTAAAAGTGATGCACCTGTAAGGAAGTACTTGATGCCGTTATTCTTACAGATACGATCAACATCCTTGATAATATCAAGCTGTAAGCGACGGATTTTTTCCAGCTTACCCTGATAAAGCTCCTGAGAAATATTATCATCCTCGCAGGTATCAATCATAGCATAAAGTGTTCTGTTGAGAGCTTCTTTCATCGGAGTTTCGCTTGCCCAACCGATATCACGAAGCTTAAGGTTACCCATTCTCTCGTAGAAGAGCTTGTTAGGTACTGCTTTGATGTCGCCGACAAACTGAACCTTGGGATTTCTCTCAACAAACTCATCATAAAGAAGACTCTTTATATCGTGCATTGTGAAATTGTAATTTGAGGCGTTGTAGATATTACCCTTTCTGCCCTTCATACATACACAGTGCACGGCAGTAACAGCCTGACGGATATAGCAGGCACTGTAATGAATTACGCTGTCACTCTTATTAAAGGTGATTGTGTTGTTATTTATAAGCTCAGAAATAAGACCATCAATGTTGAGCTTTGATGTGTCTTTAACAAGCGGGCCGAAGATGTTATCAAAACGGACAACGCTGAGCTGTTGCTTGTTATATGCGAATGACTTTCTGAGCACATCCTCGAGCTCCATAAGAATTCTGCCCTGATAGAAATTCTTTTCGTGAAGCACAAGTGATTCGATTTCTCTTTCAGATGCAGCTGCAAGGTCACCGTCAAAGGGCTTTGCAAAATTGAAAATGGGTATGAATATGAATCTGTCGTTTATATTTCTCGAAAGAGCAAGCCACTTGCGGAGATTTCTCTTTTTATTTCTTATGAATTCAATATTGGTGTATTCGGGAAGCTGAAGATTTGCAATATAATAAAAGACCTTCTTTGACGCTGATTTGCTCGCACCGTAGTAAGCATCAATATTTTCATAAATGTTGAAAAGTGCATTAGCGTCAAACTCTTCGGCAATCTGGTCATATAGCTCCTTGTTTCTGCAAGGACCTTCAAGGATAACATTTACACAGCCCTCTGTAAAGCCCTTCTTATTACGGAACATATAGTAGCCTGCAAGATAAGCGGCAAGAGTGTGCTCGTCACAGATAACGTTGATTTCGCACTTGCTGAGAGCTCCGTGCTTGAGGTTGTTGGTCATAATTTCCTTATCGATAAGTGAGAGCTCATCAAGGAAGTTTTCGTCGATGCCTGTATCTTCGGTATCGTATACGGGCTTTTCGAAAATTTCACCCTCTAAGTTAACTTCACGGATAGGATAATCCTCAGTATGCTCATAGAGGTATTTACCAAGATCAAGTCTGCTCAGAGCGTGACCTGAGTTACGGGAAGATAAAGGAAGAAGCTCCATATATCTGTTGCCGTACCAATGACGAAGATACTCGTCGTAAGCCTTGGGAGCCTTGAAAACCATATCCTCATAGGGTACATCGATAAGCTCTTCAACCCAAGCCTTCGGGAAGGGACCCTTTTCAAGATTCTGACCTACACCGTCAAGAAGATACTTGCTGTTCTTTTTGAAATCAAACATACGAAGTGCTCTTTCAAAGAAGCGGTGATAAGTAAAGAAGGGTACGCGCTTCATAATGGGAAGAAGGAGCTTTGAGGCTGTATAGTGGATACCGCGTCTTGCCTTGCCTACCCAACGGATATTTATAAGTCTGCGGAAAAACTGTATTGATCTGATGTGGAATTTCTGCAGCATCGGAGAATTAGCAGTCTTATCATAAACAAGAATATCAATGAAGATACCGTTTTCAATGTCGCTGAATCGGTTGGAGAACTTCGTGCTGAAATAGGTATCCTTAAGGCGTACCTTATCAAAAATATAGTGTGATGTGGGCTCATCGGTATAGGACTGATATGAAAGGTGTGAAGCAAGAAGCTGAGGACAGATTCGTCTGAACTTCTCGAAGTCTTCACGGAGCATACCGATATCAATATCGTCGTCCCAAGGAATGAAGCCCTTATGTCTGATTGCACCTAAAAGTGAACCGCCAACAAGGAAATAATTGATGTCGTTTTCACGGCAGATTCTGTCGATTTCGCGCATAATGTCCATTTCAATGCGCTTTACTCTTTCGAGCTTGCCCTGATAAATATCAACATAGAAGTCGCCCTTATATTCTTCATTGAGCTTTATGAGAGCTGTTCTGTAAACAGCTTCTCTTAAGGGTGTTTCCTCTGTCCAGCCGAGAGCTTTTATTTTAAGATTTGCAAGACACTCGTAGTTCTTTTCAATTGTCCAGCCTGAAAGGATATCATCTTCAAAGAGCACATCAGGATTACGGTGTGCAAAGCATTTGTAAAGGTTATCCTTGATATCGTGGAGTGTGAAGCTGTAATTTGCAGCGTTGTAGATATTACCGTTTTTACCGATAAGACCAACGAGGAAAACAGCTGTTACCGCCTGGCGGATATAGCAGCCTGTGTAATGGGTAAGGCTGTCTGACTTTTTGAATGTGATTTTATTGTTATACGCCAAATCGTCAATGATGCTGTCGATGCCGAGCTTGGTTGTGTCTTCAACCAAGGGACCGAAGATATTGTCAAAGCGCACAACATTCATTGAGATAGTTTTCTGCGCAAATGATTTACGGCAGATTTCTTCCATTTCCATAAGTACCCTGCCGGTTGCGAAAGCCTCGTCGTGCTGAGCAACAGCCTCGAGCTCTCTTTCAGATACACATACAAGACCGTTATCAAAAGGACAAGTGAAATTGAAGATAGGAATAAACACAAAGCTGCCGCCACAATCACGGGCAACCTTGAGCCATTTTTCAAGGTTTTCTTTCTTCATTTGTGCAAAATCAGCATCGCCGTATTCGGGAAGCTGTAAGTTCGCAATATAGAAGAAGTGTCTGTTTACAAGCTCACTGCCTGCAACAAGATAATCCTCGATATTTTTATAAACGGTAAGCTTGGGGCCTGCCTTGAACTCAGATATAACCTGGCTGAAAAGGCTCTGATTTCTGACCTCACCCTCTGCAATAATATTAATTTTGCCGCTCTTGTTGCTTTTTGCCGTAAGCATAAAAAAGCCTGCAAGATAAGCGCTAAGAGAATGCTCATCGCCTATGATATTTATTTCATCTCCCGCATATACTCCAGGGTTAACCTTAAGAGCGCTGACAGCGTTCGAAGCGCATTTTAATTCATCGTAAAAATATTGATTCATTTCAAACAATCCTTTACTGATTTAATCACAGATAATTATACTACTCAGGTTATTTTTTGTCAATAAGAGCAGTCTCAATATAGTTATCTTCGATAATGACATTTGTGCAGTTTTCCACGGAAAAAATTTCAGATTTATCCAAAGGATAATTCAAATCAAAGTATATTTTATTATTTCTGACAGTTAGGTTATCCGTATACTTTGCAATAACCGCTTTATCATTTTCCAGATAAATTTCGTTGTCTTCAATAGTGATATTTTTATGCACAACAGAAACAGTTTTATCGCTTTTTGCTACTATCGGATCAATGAATATAGCTGGTTTCGCACCATTATGAGGAGTATTTTTGATAAGGAATGTGTTGCCTCTTATTGTCATATCTTTGATAGCGCCTGACTCATACCAATTGTTGCAGTCGTTTGACAGATAAATACTTGCCATAGTAAGTCCTGCAAAAACATTATTTTCAATGAGGACTTTCTTTTTTGTTGTGCAGAGTATGCCTCTTGTAGGTATCTTTTCAAAAACACAGTTACCTATATAAACTTCAGGCGTATAAGTCACATTTTCAGCAGCGTACGCTTTTGGGACTTTTATCTCATCGGGCAAATCTTCGGTGAATCTTACTTTCATTTCCTTGGCTGACAAACCGTCATTCAACGGGTCAACTACACTTTCAACCGTAAACTCTTTTTCATCACCAAATGACAAGAAGTTTTCGCGATTGTAAAAAATCACCTTATCACCTTTGTGATACTGTTTGAAGGCATTCTGCTGATTGTGCACATATTCGAGAATGAGCGTCTTGTTGTCAACAGCTTTCTTGACTCTAGTGAATGTTCCGTGAATATTAATCGGGTCATCGTGAGCATTTGCAAACTGACATTCTTCAATGTGAATTTTACCCTTTGCGCCTGAAACGTGAATGTGGTCCGCATAGGATGTGCAAACTCTGTCACTGCCCGCTTTGGGTGTAAAATTACATTTTTTGAATGTTACATTCTCACACATCTGAACTAAAAACGCAAAACCGTGCATATAGTGCACATCGATATTTTCCAAGGAAATATTGCTGCTTTCATTCAAAAATGCGCCTGTAGAGAGTCTTTCAAAATTCGGGCACATTTCAAAAGACATACCCTTGAAATACAGTGATTTATCAACGGGTTTGAAGTAATTTACCCGAACTTCGTTTTCCCCTGTCTTTTTAATTTTAAGTCTGTATGCAAGAGGACTCTTTGATATTGGATAACGACTGACATTTTCAGTTGTTCTGTTATAACCGACTACACAGTGTGAGTTACTGTGACCCATAACATGCCAATATTCTTTGCCACTGAACAGGCTCTTTTCAAACCAACG
The DNA here is from genome assembly GCA_017631745.1 of Clostridia bacterium. Taxonomy (GTDB): domain Bacteria; phylum Bacillota; class Clostridia; order Oscillospirales; family Acutalibacteraceae; genus UBA6857. The sequence continues at coordinate 11,089 of JAGBSR010000240.1, forward strand.
AATGTTGCCTTTTTCGATTTTCCACTGCATATTTTTTGGAATAGTATAATCAACGTGGTACTTGCCAACTTCTTTTACATGCATTTCAAATGTGCCTGCCACCGGAAAATCCCAGCTGAAATTGCAAAGCTTTATGTTACTGCTCTCAAATATCCTCAGAGCAACCATTCTGCCGTGCATTATAAACTCACTACCGCCACCGTCAATTATGAGGTTTCTGATATTTTCAATATTGACAGCACTGCTTATCTGTGGTTTTTTTACTGTGTCTGTATTGGAAGCATAAACTGTTCTTTCCTCGGCAGAGTCCCAATAAAAATGATATTGACCCTTTTCAAAGCAAATAATTTTCTCTTCATCGGTAGTTTTGCAAAGAGATAGAACCTCGATAAGTTTCGATGTTATATCACCGTAGCCACTTGTGTCTTGCATTTTAATTTTATATTCAATCATATTGTCCTCACGAATTCAAAAAAGGCATCCGAAGATGCCTGATTTTATATGTATTTTTTATAGATGTTCATTACGATTTCCTGCATCTCATCAAGATGCTTTTCGATTTCGCTGACAAGTCTGAACTGATTTCTTGCTCTGACAAGGTTATGCTCAGGATATGAGGTTTTGAAATAGACATCACCGTCAAGATAATCTGTAAGGAAGCGTGTGCCGCATTCGAGAGTCATAAGCTTAGCCGAAAAAGCGAGATTTTCCACCTCTGCCATAGTCAGAGCCTTGGCACAAGCAGAAAGAAAGCCCTCTGTATAGCTTTCGAAAAGCTCGAGCGATACACCCACATTGTCTAGATTTTCATCGTCTTCCTTGGTGGTATTGGCACCGTAGCGGATAGCATCACCAAAGTCGTACAAAGAAAAGCCCGGCATAATTGTATCAAGGTCAATTACACAAATGCCTTCATTTGTCTCATCGTCAAAGAGAATATTATTAAGCTTTGTATCGTTGTGGGTTACTCTCAGAGGAATAAGACCCTTTCTGTAAAGCTCAAGCAATCTGTCAGTCTCACAACGTCTTTCCATTGCAAAATCTGTTTCAGCTTTGACAGAATCGGCTCTGCCTGCAGTGTTTTTTTCAATGGCAATCTCAAGATTATCAAAGCGCACGGGTGTATTATGGAAATTCTTGATAGTCTCATTAAGAGTATGCATGGGATAATCTGTCAGATATCTCTGAAAATTGCCGAATGATCTGCCTGCATTTTCAAACAGCACCTTGTTTTCTATTTTGTTGCAGGTGTGGGAGCTGTCTATAAAATTATATGCTCTCCAGCATTTATCCCCTTCAAAATAGAAGTATTTGCCGTTTTCAGCCTTAAGAAAGGTCAGGGTCTCACGGTTGGGATCGCCACCGTTTTCAGCAATCTTTTTTCTCAGATATGAAGTGACATTAACTATGTTTTCCATAAGCTCCTCAGGATTTTTGAACACATGGGTGTTGATACCCTGAATGAGATATTTTTTATCCTCATCGCCGTCATTAAAAACAACAAGCTGAGTAGTGTTGATATGACCGTCGGTGAAAACGCTCTGAGAAACAGCCTCGCCTTTTATATTAAAGCATCTGCAAACCTTAAGAACATCATTGTCTATATTAACAGTCATTAGTTTGCTTTTACCTTTCGTTTATATTTATCCTTGCAAAAAGGTCGGGATTATGAAAACCGAAATCAAGAGTAGAAAGCTCACAGAAAGAGCCGTAATGAGGGTAATTTGTCAAATCACCGCACTTGGTGAAGTTACCCTTGATAGTGCATTTATCAGCGGTAAATTTTTCACCGTAAATCTCGCTGATAAGTCGGCAGGGTACAAAAAGCTCGAGAGACCAGCCGTCAGCACTGATATCAGTTTTCACCTCGGGAGCTGTTTCGGTTATCTCTTTGATAAATTTTCTGTCGAATCTTGTTTTGCCGAATTGGCTGAGATATGCACCCTTGCAGTTGATTTCGAAGTTGACATATTCCGATCTGTGCTCAAAGGGACAAAGGAACATTTCCATACAGCTGTCTTCCCACACACTGTCATCTCTTACCTTACCCTCAAAGCGAAGCTCGGTCTCGTTACAGCGCATACGAAGAGCTATGCCCTCCCCTTTCAGAAAGCACATTTTGAAGTAAACATCATACTCTGCGGCAGAGTCCCAAAGAAAATATGTGAGCTTTTCTTCGGGTACACACTGCCAGTCAATTTCATTTTCAAAGGTGTAAGTATTATACTCTCTCATATTATTTTGCTTCGGTCTTTTTTACATAATACATTCTTGAATCGTTGTCAAGAATCATTCTTGAATCGCCGAACTTATAGCCTGAGTAGTTATAAGGCTGCTTGGGCTTGAAGCCCGAATACATAAGTGCATCGCCGCCCATAATATAGTGCTCATTTTCACTCTTGAGCTTAATCATTTCACAGAGGAAATCGAAGAACTTGCCATCTTCAACATCAAGCTTTTTAGGCATGGGAACATTGATCATATCGCCGAAGTTTTTAAGTGAAAGAAGCTGAGTGCGGATGTTGAGCTCGTAATCCCAATCAGCATTAAGGTTCATAAACTTGATAACATCATTACCCCAGTTGGGTGTGATTCTGTCAACAAAATAGCCGTACATTGCCTCAGACTTATCTTCTGAGGTAATCTGCCACATAACTCTGTCATCTGTTTCGATGTCGCCCTTACGTGAGAATACACCGTACTGTAAAAGGCGTCTGTGCTCTTTGTAGTATTCAATCTGCTTTTTAACAGCAGCTCTGTCAAACTTGGAAAGGTTAGTTACATCAAGCTCATAGCCTAAAAGACCGAACGCTGAAACATTGAATCTCTGCTCAATTGAGCTGTGTCTGAAGTCAGGAAAGCTGATAGCGGCAGCCACGTGCATTGTCATAACTGACTGAGGATAGCCGTATGATGTGCCTGACTGAATGTGTATTCTATCGAGGGGGTCGGTGTTGTCACTTGTCCAGCACTGAGGCATATAACAGAAAGTAGCAAGGTCAAATCTGTTACCGCCACTTGAGCAGGCCTCAAAGAGAATTTCGGGAAAGCGCGCAGTAAGAGCATCCCAGATTTCATAGAGACCGAGGATGTATCTGTGGAAATATTCACCGCTCTTGTAGCCCTTCTGTCTTGAGAAGACATCAGAGAAGTGACGGTTGTTATCCCACTTGATATATTCGATGTTGCCGTAACGGAAAACATCTGTCATTGTGTTGATGATATAGTCGCGTACATCCTGTCTTGTAAGGTCGAGGATGAGCTGATTTCTGCCCTGTGAGGGGGTGTAAACATCAGTTGTCATAGCCCAATCAGGATGCGCTCTGTAGAGGTCTGAGTCGGGGTTTACCATTTCAGGCTCAACCCAGAGACCGAACTTAAGACCCATAGCATTCACTTTTTCTGCAAGACCCTTGATACCGCTGGGGAGCTTTTTAATATTTACATACCAGTCACCGAGGCCGGCCTTATCGTTGTTTCTCTTACCGAACCAACCGTCGTCAAGCACGAACATTTCTGCTCCGAGCTCTTTTGTAGCCTTGGCAATGTCAAGGATTTTCTTTTCATTGAAGCTGAAGGTTGTAGCTTCCCAGTTATTTACGAGAATAGGTCTTTCTCTGTCTTTCCAATAGCCTCTTACGATGTTTTCCTTAACGAAGGCGTGCATATTCTGGCTCATACCGTTGAGACCCTCATCACTGAAGGTCATAACACTTTCGGGAGTGTCAAATGACTCACCCCAACCGAGATGCCACTGAAATTCAAAAGGATTGATACCGTTCTGAATGCGAAGAAGACCGTGAGTTGAGATTTCTGTGCGTGCAATGTGGTTACCTGAATAAACAAGATTAAAGCCGTAGCAGTTACCGCTATGCTCTGTTGCATCAGCCTCGCGGATAGCAAAGAAGGGATTATGTCTGTTTGAGCTTGTGCCTGAAATTGAGCCCACTGAGCACTCGCCTGATGTGAGTCTGTGCTCGTGCTTATATCTTTCTCTTGCCCAGGCACCGTCAAAGGTGAGCATTACATAGTCGCCTCTCTGAATATCAAGCTGCATACTCATAAGAGAGTTGATTTTGATCACATTTTTGCTCTTATTGATAAGTCTTACGCTTCTTGTGATAACATTTGACTTTTCATAAACTGTATAGAACATATGAAGCTCTGCGCCGAGCACACTGTCCTCAAGTACAACAGTAAGAGTCTCGCTTTCGCCGTATGCTGAGGGAAGACCCTTGAGCACGGGCTTAACCTTTGTTACAGCAGCAGACTTGAACTTGAAATCTGTTGTGAAGTTATTGTCAGCTGACATAAGCTGCATTGCAGGTAATCTGTAATCACCCTTGCCGTATGCTGAATACTCAAGAGCAATATGGTCAAGTGAAAGAGATGTATCATCCTGAGTGTAAGGTGTAGCATTGCTGTAACCTGCAGCATGCTTGTCTACAAGGTATTCCATATCGTCGCTGTTACGGATTTTTCTGCCATAGTACATTGATTCAAGCTGTCCTGTTTTAAGGGCTCTGAAGACATAGCTTGTCTTATCTGTTGTCAGATGAAAGACATTGTCTTTGTTCATAAAAATCATATTATTCTCTCCTTTAACGGATATTATTATACAGATACCATTTTATACTATTACAGGTAAAGTGTCAACCGTTTAAGGAAATTTATGGCAATATAAAAGAAGGTGCCCGAAGACACCTTCTGAAAGAATATTATTTAAAATACATATAAAGCTGACACTTGATCATACCGTTATAAAGCTTGCGACGTTTATCAGCCTTTCTGCCGAAGAAGACCTCGAAATCTTCTGAGGGGCAGATGATGTTATATGCCCAGCCACGTTCTTGCTTAAAGCGCTTGCCGAGAGCTTTGTAAAGTTCTTCAGCATCTTTAAGCTCGAGAAGTCTTTCGCCGTAAGGCGGGTTACAAATAACAGTACCCTTTTCTGTTTTAGGTGCAAAGTCTCTGACATCCTTCTTTTCGAAGGTGATGTATTTATCCACGCCTGCTCTCTTGGCATTAGCCATAGCGAGCTCGAGACATCTTGAGTCAATATCAGAGCCGTAGCAAACGAACTGAGAATCTGCGAGAGCGAGGCTTCTTGCTCTGTCTCTTTCTTCGTTCCATATGCTTTCGGGAATATTCTGCCATCTTTCAGCCGTGAAGTGTCTGTTGACACCGGGAGCCATATTGTTGACCATCATAGCACCCTCAATGAGGATAGTACCCGAACCACACATAGGATCGTAAAGTGTATGATAAGGGCGAAGTCTTGCGAGGTTGCAAAGAGATGCTGCAAGTGTTTCTTTAATGGGAGCTCCACCTGCTTCAAGTCTGTAACCGCGCTTATGAAGACCGTAGCCTGATGTATCAATGAGAAGGCTTACCTGATTTTTCATAATAGAAAACTGAATCTGATAAAGAGGGCCTGTTTCCTCAAACCAGGAAATATTATATTTGCTCTTAAGTCTTTCAACTACTGCCTTTTTGATAATTGACTGACAGTCGCTTACACTGAAAAGAGCTGAGTTGAGTGAATAACCCTTTACGGGGAAAGCATCGTATGCACCAATCCACTGCTCCCAGGGAAGTGCCTTTGTACCCTGGAAAAGCTCTTCAAAGGTCATAGCCTTGAAGGTACCCACAAGAATCTGAATTCTTTCAGCATATCTTGAGCAGATGTTGGCTCTTGCCAAAAGATTTTCGTCGCCGCTGAAAAGTACTCTGCCATTTTCAGACACAACATTCTTTGCACCGAGGTCCTTCATCTCATCAGCTATGAGCTTCTCAAGACCTAAAAGGCAGGGAATAACAAAATTAATTTTCATTTGTATATCTCCGTTCAAATAATCTGTGACATATTATATATTATCTGCCTTAGCATTTCAATAAGGAAATGTTAATAAATCAGATGTTTATATAATAAACGTCGTTGCCTCTTGACTTGATAAACTTAAGCAGGTCGCTGAACTTAAGCCAGACAAAGGCTGTGTTGTCGTTGGGGTGAAAGCCGACGGGAATATCAAGATTTTTAAGTTCACTGTCAAAAACAAGATTTACATCGGCATCATCGTCGTTGAGTATACCGAAGGGTGATACTGCACCGGGCATAAGACCGAGATGCTTCATAAGTCTTTCGTCTGAGCCGAAGCTGAGTCTTGAGCAGCCAAGCTGACTTCTTATATCGTTCTGAATGTCGGGATGCTTATCCTTCATCATTGAAACAACATAGTGAGTTTTGCCGTTGGCGTTGCGTAAAAAGAGATTTTTGCAAAGCTCACCGTCGGTAAAGATACCCAGTGCATCCATCTCTTCAATTGTGTGAACCTCCTGATGATGAATAACCTTATATTCAATTCCCAGCTCATCAAGAGCTTTATATACTTTTTCCTGCTGTGTCATTATAAATTCCTCACTGCTTGATCTAGGTTGAAATATTACCTGTTTCGGTGTTTCTGAGTTTAAGTGTGTTACCGCTGATTTCATAGGTATAGCTGTCGCTGATTTTTTTGCCGTAGATATAGTAAGTCAGACTCAGCACACCGTTTTCGATTTCGTAACCGCCTGTGAAAGTACCGTTGACAGGTACATCAATTATGGGGATAGTGATATTTACATATGTTACGGACACTACTCCGCCCTCTTTGAATTCATATCCGCTGAGGTTTGCGCTGTCACGCCAGAGACCTAAGATATTGCTATCCTCAGACTGATTGCTGCCGGTACCCATTCTGTTATAAGTAAAGGTACCCTGCTCATCTGTGAGAGATAATGTATTTGTTGTTACCGCGTAGGTATATTTTTCAGTAATTCTTTTGTTGTAGGCTGTATACTGAATTGTTACACTGTTGCCCTCTGTAACATATGCGCCGTCAAAGCCCTCGCCGTCGATAGCAACAACAACCTTGCCGTTATTTGAGAATTTATATGTTTTACTAAGAGGCTTGCTTTCCCATGAGCCGAGAAGCTCATCAGACACGGAAACGCCTGTTGTGCCTTGCCCGATAAATTCATCTGTTCTGACAAATATTGATGTTCTCTTATCTTCGGTGTCGTACATTTTAAGCTCGTCACCGCTGATAGTAATTTCATAGGTTTTATCGATTGTAGCACTGTAGATTGAATATGCAATTGTGAGCTTGTTGTCTTCAAGAGTATAAGAGCCGTTTTTAAGCACGCCGTCAAATTCTATACCGAGTGACTCAAGATTAACATAAGTAAAACTTACTTTTCCGTCTGAGAAAAATTCAAAACCGCTCATACCTGCACTGTCTGACCATTTTCCCAGAAGAAGCTCAGCCAAAGTGGGCTCTTTAACTGTGGTGG
>JAGBSR010000241.1 GCA_017631745.1 Clostridia bacterium
GTGGTGCAAAGCTTGATGATGGGGGGCTGTACCAGAGGCACAAGAGCCATGTATGAATATGCGGCAACCATGATAGCACCGATATACTTTGAGCCGAGCTCCATTGAAACAGCAATAGCTGTGGGGCCGTCAGCAGCACCGATGATACCGATTGATGCGGCATCTTTAATGTCGAAGCCTAAAAGAGATGCAAGGCAAAGGGTAAAGAAAATACCGAACTGAGCCGCAGCACCGAAAAGCATAAGCTTCGGATTTGTAAGAAGGGGGGTGAAGTCGATCATAGCACCGATACCGATGAAAAGAATAAGGGGCATAAGCTCACCGAACTCGTTGTCGATACCGACTCTGAACATAACGTCAATAATGTGCTTTGCGCCTGAGTTAGGCAGGTTGATAAGAATTGCACCGAATCCCATAGGTAAAAGGAGTGAGGGCTCCATTTCCTTTTTGATTGCAAGGAAAATAAGAAGAGCACCGATAATCCACATTGCTATCTGAGGGAAGGTGACAGTGGTAAAGTTTTCAAGTAAAACTCCCATTATTTACACCTCCGTAAATCAGATAACAGCAAGAACGTCGTCTGTGTTTACTGTTGAACCCTTGGAAACAAGAATCTGCTTAACTGTACCGTCACAGGGAGCAACGATGTCATTTTCCATTTTCATTGCTTCAAGAACCATAAGCACGTCACCTGACTTAACAGCCTGGCCTACGCTTACAGCTACACTGAGAATTGAACCGGGCATGGGTGAAGGAATGGTTGTGCCTTCAGAGGAAACTGCCTGAGCAGCGGGAGCTGCTACAGGTGCGGGTGCTGCTGCCACGGGTGCAGGAGCTGCTACGGGAGCTGCTGCAGCTGCAGTTACGTTAGTTACAACTGCTTCCTGTTCTGTTACTTCAACTTCATAGTTTTTTCCGTTTAAATTAACTACATATTTCATAATTATTTATCCTCCATAAGTTTGATTGAGTGGAATTTAAGTCTTGAAAGGGGAATTCCTGTTTTATCTGAAACGATAGCCATAATAACTGCTGCTTGCTTTTCTTCAACGCCTGTAAGTACGGGACCTGCGTATACTGCACTTGCCGGTGCTGCTGCCGGAGCCGCTACAGGAGCTGCCACTGTCTGAGCAGGAGCTTTCCTTGAGTTAATTGCCTTTGCAATATAAACATAAAGAATAAATCCGATTGCAAAAAGTGCTACTGTGATTGCAGGAACAGGAAGGTCACCTGAAACCGTTATAGCTGTCGGGCCGTCTGCGCCGCCTATAACAGCCACAGATGCATCAAGGAGATTTGACATAATATTCATATCTTTTCCCCCTTATACTTCTCTGATAGTGTATTTGAAGGTGTTTCTTGCCTTTTCCTCACGCTTGTCGAAGAATGCTTCTGCCTGAGTGGGGAATGAAATATATGAAAGAACATCTTCTTCGCTCTTTGCCTTGTCGCCGATTTCAGCCTTTGCCTTTTCCATGTAAGGCTCAAGCGTATCTGCGAAACGGCAGGTTACGGGCTTCTCGTCACCGAGAATCTTTTTAGCAAGCTCTGCATTTACTTCGCCGGGAGCCTTGCCGTAGAAACCAAAGAAATAGTTCTTGATTTCCTTTGAGATGTTCTTATATCTTTCACCTGCGAGAACATTTGATGTTGCCTGAACACCAACCATCTGGCTCAGAGGAGTTACAAGAGGAGGATAACCTAAATCTTCTCTTACTCTGGGCACTTCGAGAAGTACCTCTTCAAACTTGTCAAGCTTGCCTGCAGCTGTGAGCTGAGCAACAAGGTTTGAAAGCATACCGCCGGGTACCTGATAAAGAAGTGCATCTGTATCTGTTGCAAGAACAACGGGATTGAGTAGACCGCTTTCAAGCACCTTTGCTCTGATAGGCTTGAAGAAGTCGTTGATCTTTTTGAGTGACTCCATTTTAACATCAATTTCATAGCCCTGCTGACCGAGAGCATAAACAAGTGTTTCTGTAGGAGGCTGTGAAGTACCGCCTGAGAAACATGAAATAGCTGTATCGATTACATCTGCGCCTGCTTCAACCGCTTTCTGAAGAGTGAGAGCGCCGAGACCTGTTGTTGAGTGTGTGTGAACAACAACGGGAAGCTTAACCTCAGCCTTGATAGCCTTAACAAGGTCATATGCCTCCTGAGGTCCCATAATACCCGCCATATCCTTGATACAGATTGACATAACGCCCATCTTTTCCATATCCTTAGCAAGGCTCACGTAGTTTTCAAGTGAGTGGATAGGTGAAAGAGTGTAGCAGATTGTGCCCGAGGGATGTGCACCGCACTTAAGAGTTTCATCAACGGCAACCTCAATATTGCGAAGGTCGTTGAGAGCGTCAAAGATACGGATAATATCAATACCGTTTTCAACTGACTTTCTGATGAATGCTCTTACAACATCATCGGGATAATGCTTATAGCCTAAGAGGTTCTGACCTCTGAGAAGCATCTGAAGCTTTGTATTGGGACAAGCCTTACGGATTTTTCTGAGTCTTTCCCAGGGATCTTCATTAAGGTAACGAAGACACGAGTCAAAGGTCGCACCGCCCCAGCACTCAAGTGAATAATAGCCTGCTTTGTCAAGCTCACCGAGAATAGGTTCGAAATCCGAGAAGGGCATTCTGGTTGCGATAAGTGACTGATTTGCGTCACGGAGAATTGTTTCTGTAAATTGTACTTTCAAATTATCACCCCATATGTTTTTTCGAAATTTTCAACATAAGTTAAAACTTTCCGCTAGTGTATATCATACACAAAAATCAAGCAGATTTCAAGCTATTTGAAACTTTTTGATAATCTTTAGTAGTTTGCTCAGTATTACAGCTTAAAAATCTCTCTGTTTTTATGTAAAATGTTGCCAATTCTACATTAAAATTAATATGCCGTCAAAAATTGACAACAATCGACACAAGTGATAAAATGGTTCTGTCCGCATTTTATTAGAAGGAGGGATGTTTTCTGAAGAAGATTTTTGACCCGAAGCTGACGGTAAAAGCTCTTTCAGCCCTGCTGATATTTTCTTTCGTAGCCACGGTTATCAGCTTTTCCGTGGCGTATATTGAAAATAAAAATTACAACGCCCTGAGTGCCAAATATGATCAGACTCTGGAAAAGGTCAGCGACCTTGAGGTTTCCGTGGCTGCTCTTATGTCAGCATCTGTTTCTGATACAAGCGACAGCTCTCCCTCGTACCCTGCCGAAACACCGACAGAAAGCACAACGACAACCGAAGAGGAAAACACAGCCTCGGCTACAGAAAGTACAACTGCTTCAGAGACACCGTCGGGGACATATTATGTAACACAAAGCGGAAATAAATATCATACGGCGTACTGCTCATATCTCAGTAAATCGAAAATAGCAATCACTATGGACAGAATCAAAGCCGAGGGCTACTCACCCTGCTCGAGATGCATCAAGTAAATTATGAATTCGGAATTGCGCCCAGGACCGCATAATAAAAGCACCTTCGCACCGCAGAATTTACAAAATCCACCTGAATAAATCAGGTGGATTTTTTTATCAGGCAGTAATGGGCGGAAGAGACGCATCGGCATCCTCGCAGGCGCCCCGCGATTCCGAATTCATAATTCATAATCACCTTGTCATAATCCCGCCGTCGGCATACAGAAGCAACAGAATATCTTTTTCTTCACCTGTGGCTTTATCGATATAAATAAGCACCTGCTGACCTTTTTTGTCCTTGCATCTGAACTCATAGCAATAAGCCTCTTTGCCTGTATAAAGCGGAATTACCGCAGAGGCCTCTCTTAGAATCTGAAGGTCATCGGAAATAATTTCCCGTGCCTGCTCAAGGGTGAAATTTTCTTCATAGATATCTCTTTTTGTGTGGTTCATCAGATAGCCTCTTGCATCAACACTGAGAATTTCTCCGTTATCAAGAGCAACACTGACCTTGATTAAATCGCTGTAGTGAACTATGCCGTCTTTACTGTAGGCAAAATTGACAGTACAAACTCCGTCGTACAAGGAATAATAGGTATCTCTCATTGAGGCGTATCCTGCTTCGTTCAGAAATTTTTTTGCTCTTTTTATTCCTTCTTCACTGCTTATGGTTTCTTCTCCCGTATCTCTCGGATTTATCATATAGCAAAGCATTCCGCCCCTTTTTGTAATAGCTGTTCCGATATCGCCCTTGCTGAAGCAGTAAAGGTCAATCTGAGAGTTTACATCGGCTTCTTCTCTGAGACTCTCAGGCTTTGCACCTATAAATTCTCCTGCCTTTTTTCTCGCTTCATCTCTTGTTATTTCGTCCAGCACTTTCAGCATTTTTCCGCCGTTTTTACTGCTTATATTATCGGCAAAGGGACCATCGTAAATAAGAGTGGGATAGTCTGCTAAATTCTGATCGGCATCTGACATTGACTCGCTGAAGGTTCCTGGCAATTCTTCTTCAGGCGTAAGGGTATCAACCTGTTTTTCGCTTATTATTTCGCCCTTATAACTGCCGTCTCTTATTTTGCCGAGACTTTCGCTGAGACTTTTTGAATAGGCAAGCAGCTCTTTCATATTTTCCTTCTGATTTACTGTCAGGGAAAGCCTGTCCCCATTATCGGCAACAGCACCTGTAAAGGCTCCAATCTGCGAGAGAAACTTATATATCTCCTCACTGCGGATATTCTTATCCGTAAGCTGACTCAGAGACACCTTGGCACAGGATGCCTGACGGCTCAGATCGTTGCTTATGTCCGAGAGCATTTTACCCGTTGCACAATATGTGCCCTTCTGCAGACTTACGGTGATATTGTCAAGACTTTCGCAAAGCTCACTCAGGGCTCTCTCATATGCGATTTCAACGCTGAACTTATATTTTGAAGCTTTATTTGCATAAACAACAGTGCTCACCAACAGCACTATGCAGGCAACGGACAGATAGCTTATTGCCCTGATAAATTTCTTCTTCACATCGGAATTCATATACATTTCCCCTTTTATTGTTGGTTTTATTGAAAATTGCTAAAATTATTTTACGAAGTATTCACAAAAATATCCCTAATTTTTAATTTGATTCATTGCATAAATTATATATTTATAGTATAATGTATGATGATTATTATGAGGAGGTATGCCCATTGACAGCTTATCTTGATAACAGCGCCACAACAAAGCCCTGCAAAGGTGCAAAAGAAAATATGCTCAAAGCAATAGATGAATGTTGGGGTAATCCCTCTTCTCTTCACTCAGCAGGCATTGATGCGGATATGCTTCTTATCGAAAGCAGACGCGTTATTGCAAAGACTCTTGCCTGCGACGAAAAAGAAATCATCTTTACAAGCGGCGGCACCGAAAGCAACAATATTGCAGTTTTCGGCAGTGCGTACGGGCAAAGACGAAAGGGCAACAAAATCATCACCTCAGCCATTGAGCACCCGAGTGTGCACAAGTGCTTTGACAAGCTTGCAGACGAGGGCTTTGAGGTTGTTAAAATCCCCGTTGACTCAAAGGGTCTTATTGACCTCGGTATCCTCGAAAAAGAAGTTGACGAAAAAACTGTTCTCGTGAGCATTATGGCAGTCAACAACGAGGTGGGCACTATCGAGCCCGTGAATGAAATCAGAAATATCGTAAAGCGGAAAAATTCGCCCGCAATAATACATATCGATGCCGTGCAGGCTTTTGGCAAAATTCAGATTAACACCAAAAAGCTCGGCGCTGACCTTGTGAGCATTTCTTCCCATAAGGTACACGGCCCCAAAGGCGTGGGTGCTCTGTATATCAGAAACGGCACCAGACTTTCTCCGAGAGTTTTCGGCGGCGGTCAGGAAAGAGACATCCGCCCCGGCACTGAGCCTATGCCCGCTATTGCAGGCTTTGCAGGTGCGGTCAGCGAGCTGAAAATAAAAGACAGCCTTGAAAAGATTACAGCCCTTCGCGATGAATTTGTTTCAGAGCTTAGATCTATCGACGGCGTTATCATCAACAGTCCTGACGACGCTCTGCCGTATATTGTCAATGTCTCGCTTATGGGTCTTCGCTCAGAGACAGTGCTCAACCTTTTATCGGGCATGGGTATATATGTTTCCTCGGGCTCGGCCTGTGCAAAGGGTCACAAGAGCCATGTGCTCACAGCAATGGGTCTTGACGACAGCATTATCGATTCCTCTCTTCGCGTGAGTCTTTCGAGATTCACTACAAAAGAAGAGCTCCGATATTTTATCGAAGGCGTAAACAGAGCCTTGAAAACAATTATGAAGAGGTAAAAAATGAAAGAAGTATTACTTGTCAAAAACGGCGAGCTTGCTCTCAAGGGTCTCAACAGAAGCACCTTTGAAGACATCCTCGTTAAAAATATGAAAAGACGCCTTATGAACAATGTAGGCAAATTCCGTTTCACAAAGTCACAGTCAACAATTATTGCAGAGCCCTGCGATGAAGATATTGACTTTGAAGAAGCAGTTGAAACCCTCAAGAAGGTTTTCGGTATTGCGGCTTTTTCAAGAGCGGCAGTAACGGAAAAAGATATAGAACTTATAAAAACTGTTGCTCTTGACTATCTGGGCGATGACCTTAGAAGCGTCAAGACCTTCAAGGTCAATGCAAAAAGAAGCGATAAGCGCTTCCCCATGACTTCACCCGAAATCTGCCGTGAGGTAGGTGCTCATCTTTTAAGAAACATCAAAACTCTCAGCGTTGATGTTCACATCCCCGATATTATCGTAACCGTTGAAGTAAGAGACAACAACGTCTTCA
>JAGBSR010000242.1 GCA_017631745.1 Clostridia bacterium
CAGACGGCAGTGTAACAATTCCTGAGGTACTCAGACCTTATATGGGCGTAGACGAAATCAGATAAAGAATAACTGCGCGTTTTTGATACTTTTTGCGCGCGAGCAAAAAGTATGCCCCGCGGCGAGCGCAATTTAATTATGAATTAATTCTTCTAAAACAGTTCATAATATAAAAAAATAAAGCGATGTAGTTTAATGCTACATCGCTTGTTATATATCGCTCGCCGCGGGGCATTACTTTTTTGAAAAAAAGTAATCAAAAAACTTCAGTTATTTAGCAATAAGTCAGCTTCAATGCATCTAAACAAATAGCCGCGAGCTTACCACCGTACGCCGCACCGCAATCAAGAGCTATGTGTCCGTTCTTGGAATAAACCTTGCCCATAAACTTCTGATTGATTGCAACTGTGGGAGTATGTCCTGTAATAAGATATTTATTTTTGAAATAAACCTTTGAATAATCAGTCTTTGCAAAAACAAAATCTTCTTCAGCATATTCTTCAAGGTTCTTGCCGTCTTCAAAATTGTCAATGCCTGCATGAGCTAAAACAAAGGTCTTGCCGTTTGCCTCAACCTCTTCAAAAGGCTGAAACTCTGAAAGATAATCAATAATACTTTCCTTATCTTCTTCATTAAGACTGAGAAAATCGCTGATTGTTTTTTCACTCTTCATGCTAAGCCACTTGTCAAGGTTTTCTTTGTCCTCACCCTCAAGCATAGCTTTAGCCTCATCAAGATTCTTTGCATTTATAATTAAAGGAAGAATTTTCTTTGCCATATATTCGTGCTCACCGAGTACGGGATAAATATTGGTGCGATACATCATATCTTTTAAAATCTCGACAGAATCCTCGCCCACATCAATGACATCGCCTAAAACAAAAACTGCATCGGTGTCTTTAGGTGAAAGCTTAGTGAGCATTTCATCGTATTTTTCTTTGTTGCCGTGAATGTCGCCGATTACATATATCATAAAATACCTCCTGAAATTATTTAGTTATTAGAAGCTCGTTATTCTCAAGGAATTCGTCGTATGTTTCCTTTCTGTCGTATACACCGTCAGCTCTGAATTCAATAATTCTGTCTGCAATTGACTGCACAAACTGATGGTCGTGTGAAGTAAAGAGAAGCGCACCCTTGAATTTGATAAGAGCATTGTTGAGAGCTGTGATGGATTCAAGGTCAAGATGGTTGGTAGGCTCATCGAGAATAAGCACATTTGCGCCGCTGAGCATCATCTTGCAAAGCATACAGCGTACTCTTTCACCACCTGAAAGCACTTTTGCTTTCTTTGTTGCCTCTTCGCCTGAGAACATCATTCTGCCGAGCCAGCCTCTTACATCTGTTTCAAACTGCAGATCTGAATATTTTCTGATCCAATCAATAAGGCTGTCTTCAACACCGTCGAAGAATGTCGAGTTGTCGCTGGGAAAATATGCCTGAGATGTTGTTACACCCCATTTGAAGGTACCCTCATCAGGCTCAAGTTCACCTGTGATAATTTTGAAGAAAGTAGTCTTTGCAACGGCGTCAGTACCAACAAAAGCAACCTTTTCGTTAGGTCTGATGGTAAATGAAACATTGTCAAGTACCTTTCTGTCACCGATAGTTTTGCTCAGGCCCTCAACCACAAGCATATCGTTGCCGATATCTCTGTCGGGCTTGAACTCAACAAAGGGGAAACGTCTTGATGATACAGGCATATCTTCAAGCACAAGGTTGTCGAGAAGCTTTTTACGGCTTGTAGCCTGCTTTGATTTTGATGCATTAGCACTGAATCGTGCAATGAATTCCTGAAGTTCTTTCATTTTAGCTTCAGTTTTCTTATTTTGTTCGCGAAGCTGTCTCTGAGCCATCTGTGTATATTCGTACCAGAAGTCGTAGTTACCTACATACATTGTGATTTTACCGAAGTCACAGTCAGCGATGTGTGTGCAGACCTTGTTGAGGAAGTGTCTGTCGTGGCTGACAACAATAACGGTATTTTCAAAGTTCATAAGGAATTCTTCGAGCCATGCAATAGCTGCAACATCAAGATGGTTGGTAGGCTCGTCAAGAAGAAGAATATCGGGGTTGCCGAAAAGAGCCTGTGCAAGAAGTACCTTTACTTTCTGTTCACCTGTAAGCTCTTTCATAAGCATATAGTGAAATTCATTGTGGATACCAAGGGCATTGAGAAGGATTTCAGCATCACTTTCTGCGCTCCAGCCATCCATTTCAGCGAATTCTTCCTCGAGCTCACTGATTCTGATACCGTCTTCTTCGGTGAATTCTTCCTTTGAGTAAAGCTTTTCCTTTTCGTCCATAATTTCGATGAGCTTTTCATTGCCCATAAGAACGGTTCTTATAACATCATATTCATCATATGCGAAGTGGTCCTGCTTTAAAACTGAGAGTCTCTCACCGGGAGTAATTGTTACATAGCCTTTGTTTGGCTCTATTTCACCTGCAAGGATTTTTAAAAAGGTACTTTTGCCGGCACCGTTTGCGCCGATAAGGCCATAGCAGTTACCTTTGGTGAAATTGATTGATACGCTTTTGAAAAGCTCTCTTCCGCCATACTGAAGAGTTACATTGTTTGTGCTAATCATTTCATCACTTCCTGTTATTATAATTTTTGGCGTTAACTTTTTAATTATATCATAAATGTGAAACTATATCAATATTTTAAATGCCAATCGGAAAGAAACGTTTTTATGAAAAAACATCTTCTTTGCAATAATCAGAGGATAAAACGGAAAAAGTTATAAATGTTATTAATAAAGTATTAACTATAATCAACACCTATTGACGAATTGATGTAAAATAATTAAAATTATCTACAGAAAATAGTTTATTTGATTTTTTTCATAGTTACCTCATTCAACGCAAAAACCCGACCTATTCCGTCGGGTTTTTTGCTGTTTTTATGCTGATTTCACCACCGAAAAGAGTTTTGGTTTCGCCCTCTTCGGTTTCAACTATAAGATGACACATATCATCGATATCTTTTGCTATAGCCTTGTAGCTGTCATCGCCTGAGATAACTGTGATTTCTTCGCCCATAAAGAAAAGTCTCTTGCGGTATTCGTGCATATATTCTCTGTGGGCAAGACTATTATAATAGTATATAAATAGGTTTATGATTTCGCCTATGAGACGGTTTTTTATTCCGGTACCCTCTGAGGAAACAGCCGCTGCGATATTTTCTATTTCATCGGGGAATCCGCCGCGGGGCTCAGATATATTTATACCTATGCCGACAATTGCATATTCAAGATATCTGCTGTCTTTACCAAAACCTGCCTGAGTGAGTATGCCTGCAACCTTGCGCCTTTCGATATAAATATCATTTACCCATTTGATGTCAGCTTTTTTACCCGTAACCTTTTCGATAGCAAAAGCAGTAGCAGCTGATGCCATTGTTGTAAGCAGGGTGCATTCTTCGGCAGTGTACATAGGGCGAAGCAGAAAGCTCATATAACAGCCGGTGCCGTCGGGAGAAAAAAACGACCTGCCCTTACTACCCTTGCCCTTTGTCTGATGCTCGGCGATAAGAAGAGTTATCTCCTTCTGCCCGTTCAAAGCACGCCTTTTCAGTTCATCGTTTGTGGAATCGATTGTCTCGATTGTTTCTATTATAATACCCTTTGCATAAGGCAGAAGATATTTTCTGATTTCGGATTCGTTTGCTTTTTCAATCTCAACTGTCACAGTATCACCTTGCTTTCTATTATATTAAACACTAATTGCCGAAAAAATGCAAGGTAATAATAAAAAACAGCCGCACCTTTTCGGTACGGCCGAATGATATTCAGAGATTAGAGATTGCTGAATGTTTTATAAAATGTATTGAGGAAGAAAACAATGGTATGACCGAAGAATTCTATAAGAGCAGGACCGATTCTGTTTTCGTCGACATTAAGGTCAGAAACAACAGACATATTATAAAGCTTTCTTAAAATGCTGTTGCCCTTTGTTGCACCAAGGTCGTTGGTTACATCGGCGAGAATCATATGAAGCGCAAGCTCGCCTGCAAGATGATGATATGACATAAGGTCATAGCTATCGGGATTCTGATTCATACCGTCTGAGATGGCAAGCTCCTCTGCTTTCTTGAGAAGCTTTTCTGTTGTGTTAAGGAAAACTCTTGCATCAAAGATTTCACGGTTTTTGATAAGATTAACAGCAATGTATACTGTCTTCTTGCCGTCTTCAATAACTACTACATTGTATTCACATGAATCGGCAATTCTTTGTGAAACAGCTTCGATTTCGCTGTCTTTAACAAATACAAAGCCTGAAAAGAAGTTTGCAACCTCTTCGGGAGTATCAGCCTCGGCAGCAACAGCAGCATAAAGGGCAGCGTTAGGGGTAACGCTTGCATCGTCGTCAGCTGCAACCATAGCAGTTGCGGCAGCGTCAACAGCAGCTGAAAGCTCTGAAGAGCTGAGTGTATCATCTGCAGCCCAGGCAGATACGGCAAATGAGAGAGTCATAATAAGTACAAGTAAAAGTGAAACAAGTTTTTTCATAATAATTCCTCCTTTTGGTTATGGATAAATTATACTAAAGCCAAATATAAAAGTCAAGAATTTTGATATTTGGCAAAAAACACCGATTTTTCTTTTGTGCAAAAAGCAATTCTTTTGTTTTGCTCTTGACAATAACACCTTCGATATATTATTATAGATAGAAATCAA
Organism: Clostridia bacterium; assembly: GCA_017631745.1. Lineage (GTDB taxonomy): Bacteria > Bacillota > Clostridia > Oscillospirales > Acutalibacteraceae > UBA6857. Next base: position 4,683 of record JAGBSR010000242.1, read on the forward strand.
TTACATTTATATACACCATATATAATGAAAGGAGCTAATCCAAATGCTCAAGAATACAGAAAAAACAATGGAAAAACTCGTTGCCCTTTGCAAAGGCAGAGGTTTTGTATATGCCGGCAGTGAAATCTACGGCGGCCTTGCAAACACATGGGACTACGGCCCTCTCGGTGCAGAGCTCAAGAGCAACATTAAAAAAGCATGGCTTAAGAAATTCGTTCAGGAAAACCCCTACAATGTAGGTCTTGATTCAGCTATTCTTATGAATCCTCAGACTTGGGTTGCATCAGGTCACCTCGGTGGCTTCTCAGACCCTCTTATGGACTGTAAGGAATGTAAGACAAGACACAGAGCTGACAATCTTATCGAAAACTTCGACGGTACCAATGTTGCAGGCTGGTCAAATGAAGAAATGACTGCATATATTAATGAAAAGGGTATCGCTTGTCCCGAATGCGGTGCACAGAACTTCACAGACATCCGTCAGTTCAACCTTATGTTTAAGACTTTCCAGGGCGTAACTGAAGACAGCAAGAGCGAGCTTTACCTCAGACCCGAAACAGCTCAGGGTATTTTCGTAAACTTTGCAAATATTCAGAGAACAACAAGAAGAAAGATTCCCTTCGGTGTTGCTCAGATCGGTAAATCATTCCGTAACGAAATCACTCCCGGTAACTTCATCTTCCGTGTACGCGAATTTGAGCAGATGGAGCTTGAGTTCTTCTGCAAGCCTGGTACAGACCTGGAATGGTTTGATTACTGGAGAAGCTATTGCCGTGACTGGCTTTACAGCATCGGTCTCAAGGAAGAAAATGTAAGACTCCGTGACCACGATCCTGAGGAGCTTTGCTTCTACTCAAAGGCAACAACAGACTTCGAGTACCTCTTCCCCTTCGGTTGGGGCGAGCTCTGGGGTGTAGCAGACAGAACAGACTACGACCTTACACAGCACTCAACAGTATCAGGCAAGACCCTTGACTATTTTGATCCCGTAACAAACGAAAGATACATTCCTTATGTTGTTGAGCCCTCACTTGGTGTAGAAAGACTTTTCCTTGCAGTTATGACAGAAGCTTATGATGAAGAAGTTGTAGATGCAGAAAAGAACGACACAAGAGTTGTGCTTCACTTCCATCCTGCACTCGCTCCCATCAAGGCAGCAGTTCTTCCTCTTTCAAAGAAGCTCAATGACGGTGCAACAGAAGTATTCCACGCACTTCAGAAGAAGTTTATGGTTGAATATGACGATGCAGGTTCAATCGGTAAGAGATATCGCCGCCAGGACGAAATCGGTACTCCCTTCTGTATTACATATGACTTTGAGAGTGCAGAGGATGGCTGTGTAACAGTCCGTGAAAGAGATACAATGCAGCAGGAAAGAATCAAGATTGAAGATCTAGTTGCATATATCGAAAAGAAAATGGAATTTTAATTAAAAATACAATAAAAAGGCAACCGAATTACGGTTGTCTTTTTATGTTTTTAGGGCTGATTTTCAGCTTCAATAGCAAAATTGCCAAAAAAACAAGAACCTTTTTGTAATAAGACACAATTTTTTAATAATTCTGAAACTTTTTATTCCTTAACCTTGACTTTATTGACCCCTTGATGATATACTGATACTAACTAAAAGTGACTCTTTATGCCCTTTTGAGGGTGAAGTACGCCATAAAACGGTCAGGTCAGGGGTCGGGCGGACTCATTTTCAGCGGGAAGAAAGATGCCACAATAAGTTTCGTTTATGCGGCAAACAGCCGTTTTATGAAATAAAAAAAGTTAATTTTTATTAAGGAGGAATATCTTAATGAAAACTCAAATTAAAAAAACATTATCCTTATTTTTAGCAGTGCTCATGGTACTGTCTTGCTGGGTGTGGGTTGCACCCGAAAAGGCAGAGGCTGGTAATATTGAACTAAAGACTGAATATGAAGTTGAAGTCGACTTCTGGATTCGTGATGACCAGGGCGCAACTTTTAATGAAAATGGATATTTGGGGTATAAATCTGTAAATAATAATGGTTGGGGTGGAACAGAAACAGAGGTATCACATACTGTAATTTCTTCTTTTAAGAATGAAAACGCTGCTGATGGTAAACCATATTACAGAAAAACTGAAAGAACGGAATTTACTGTAAAATTTACAACTAAAGATTTCCCAACAGTTGTTTATGCTCATGTTGAAGGCGGTTGGACTGCGTCCGCAGGTAGTAGAAGCCGTTTTGAGTTTATGCAAGTTAGAATTAATGGTAAAGTGGTTTATAAGGGCGCTGAAGGCTGGAATGCCGGTGATTGGGATATGGTTAACGCTAAAGGCGACCCTGTAATTTACCCAATATACACAGAAGGCGGCGATTTTGGAACAACAGGCATAAATGGTACATACAGTTGGCCAAGACCCCATCTTTATGGTTTTATC
>JAGBSR010000243.1 GCA_017631745.1 Clostridia bacterium
AAGCTCCTGGCTTTCTCTTACACTTTCGACATTGTCAACCTGCTGAATAAGAGCAAGGGTGCTTGAGAAATTTTCCAGGTTGCCTACAGAAATTCTGTATGAATGAGGCAGAGGATTTTCAATGATGCCGTCAAAAAGGCCCTCCTCAACGCCGAACTCTTCAAGCTGTTGAGCATAGCCCTCTTCTTTCGAGACAAACTCAACGCCGATAACATCGGGAATTATCTGTAAATCAGTGCCGACCTTAGCAACGGCAGAGTCCTCAATATCATCTTTTACAAAAGCTACGACAACGTTCTGCTTTTCAAAATCCTTAACAAGAGTCTGGATGTTAATAAGAATAATTGCAGAGATGCCCACGAGCAAAAGACAAGCTGTAAGCACACTGATTGATGAAACCGACATACTGCGGTTTGCAATAAGATTATGAACACCCATCTTAGTAAGATAGTTTGTGTTAAGACCGCCTGAGGATTTGCGTTTGTTGTTTTTATTAGCCATTTTCGCTTTCCTCCTCAGCTAAGTTTTCCTGTGTTTCAGCTGCAGCTTCGTCTTCCTCGTACTCTGCCGCATCTTCTTCGTACTGCTCCTGAAGAGCCTCGTCATCACCTTCAGCGGTAATTGCAGCTTCAGGTCTGTGAGGTGCAATTACCATATTATATCTTGCAGGTACATCTGAAACAATCTTGCCGTTTTCAATAGTAACAACTCTGTGGTCAAACTGATGCACGAGCTCAAGGTCGTGAGTTACAACCACAACAGTTGCACCAAGGGAGTTGATTTTGTCAAAAAGGCTCATAATATCGCTCGAAAGCACAGGGTCAAGGTTACCTGTAGGCTCATCGGCAATAATAACATGGGGATTATTTACAAGAGCTCTTGCTATAGCTACACGCTGTCTTTCGCCTGTTGAGAGCTGGTTGGGGAAACAGTCATGCTTGTCCGAAAGGTCAACGAGCTTTAATACATAGCGAACTCTCTTTGTAATTTTCTTTTCACCCATACCGATAACGCGAAGGGCAAAAGCAACATTATCATAAACGGTCATTTTAGGAATAAGTCTGAAGTCCTGGAAAACGATACCGAGCTTGCGACGAAGATAAGGAAGCTCTCTCTTTTTCATTCTCTGAAGATTATAATGATCAACAGTTACAGAGCCTGCATCAACATTTTCCTGACCCATGATTACATTCAGAAAGGAGCTTTTACCTGCTCCCGAAGCGCCGACAATAAAGACAAATTCACCGTCTTCAATTTTAACGTTAACATTATCAAGAGCAACGGCGCCGTTTGTTTTGTATCTCATAGATACGCCTTTAAATTCTATCATTATTATCTCTCTCTTTTAGTAATTTTGTCGCAGAATTAATATTTAATTGGCTTAGCATCAAGATACTTCTTTACCATTAAAGCTACTTTAAAAACGATAGCATCATCAAACTCACGAAGGTCAAGACCTGTGAGCTTCTTGATTTTTTCAAGTCTGTATACGAGAGTGTTTCTGTGAACGAAAAGCTTTCTTGATGTTTCTGAAACATTAAGATTGTTTTCAAAGAATTTCTGAATTGTGAAAAGAGTTTCGTGATCAAGACCTACAATTGAACCCTTTTTGAAGATTTCGCGAAGGAACATTTCGCAAAGAGTTGTGGGAAGCTGATAAATAAGTCTTGCGATACCAAGATTTTCATATGTAACAATTGTCTTTTCTGTGTCAAATACCTTACCGACTTCAAGAGCAATCTGTGATTCCTTGAATGAGCGGGGAAGATCCTTGATGCCTGTTACAATTGTACCGATACCGATAATGGTATTAACATAATGCTCGGTGTGAAGTGAGTCAACAATGCTTCTTGCGAGCTTCTCAAGGTCTTTGATTTCATTGCCCTGGCGAACCTCTTTAATAAGAGCGATATCTGTTTCGTTGATATTGATAACGAAATCCTTATTTTTATCAGGGAAGAGAGCCTGAATTGATTCGCTGATTGAAATCTCAGCTCTTTCCTGTGTTCTGATAAGAATAGCACAGCGTGACACTTCATTGTTGAAGCCGAGCTCACGGGTCTTAAGATAGATATCACCGGGAAGAATATTGTCAAGAATAACATTCTTTACGAAGTTATTTCTGTCGAATTTAACATCGTAATACTGTTTGATTCCGCCGAGTGAAATTGAGATAAGTCTTGCAAAGCTAGCAGCGTTTTCATCGTTACCGTCAACGAAAACAGCGCTGTCAGGATGGCTCTGGTTGCCTACAGCGAGAAAAGTCTTTCCGCCGATAACCTTGATTTCATTGCTTGAAAGAATATCCTTCATATCAACGAAACCTGTTTCACCGATTCTGCCGAGGTCACTGCAGCAAACAACTGTGCCTACTGAGTCAACAACACCGATAGTACGATCAATAGCATCCTTCATCTGATGAATAATTCCCTGGAACAATCTGTTAGACATATTTTAATGTCCCCCCAACTAAAAATTTCATATATTGGATATTTTGACTATCGTCACTTTTACCATTGTACACAATTTATCGGCATTTTGCAATATAATTGAGTGAAATTTTTAGATATTTTTTCAGTTTTTTAACTTTCATTGCACATTTTTTGTGATTTTCAGCACTATTTAGGGCTATTTCGGCAATTTCTTAGGGCAATTTAACATTGTTAAATTTAACCATATAAATACTGTTTTACGAGTTAAAACGCTGCAGTGCGCCAAAAAATTTGTCCATAGTGTACATAATGACGAACAAAATTCTGTAACATCATAAGCAAATTCTGTTTGCATACAGGTGGTATTATATGGTATAATAAACACAATATTGCAAATCTCAGGAGGCAGATATATGAACATAAAGAAACTTTGCAGCGGCGTTAAGCTCTGCTATCATAAAACTGAGCAGTTCAAGACTTCTGTAATAAGCCTTGACATAATCACTCCCCTCGACTCCAAGGCATCGCACAAGGCTTTATTGGTGCACCTTCTCGCCCGTACCAACAAGGATAACCCCACACTGACAGCTATGAACAGAAAGCTTGCATCACTTTACGGTGCAGTTATCACACCCGGTATCTCTCAGGTTGGTGAAAGTCAGATACTCTCCCTGACTCTTGTTTGTATCGATGAGCGCTTTGCACTCGATAAGGAGGCTGTGCTTTCAGATGGCATCCGTCTGCTTCTCGACTGTCTCTTTGCTCCCGATGTCACACCCGAAGGCTTCAAGGAAGAAAACATAATAAGAGAAAAGCGACTTCTCTGCGAAAAGATCGACAGCCTCAACGACGATAAAATCCGCTATGCTTACAGACGAATGATTGCTGAGATGTGCTGCGACGAAAGCTACGGCATCAGTGAACTCGGCGAAAAGGATGAAATCAACGCCCTCACAGGCAAGGAGCTCTTTGATGTATGGAAGCAGCTTTTACTTTTCAGTCAGATTCAGATTAATATTACAGGCAACTTTGACGATGCACTCATTGAAGATGCAATAATCCCCCGCTTTGAGGCTCTCGAAAGAAAGCAGGCAGATATTACCGAAGTACACACAGAATTCATCACAGAGAGCTATGACAGTAAAACCGTGACCGAAAAACAGAAGGTTCAGCAGGGTAAGCTCGTTATCGGTTTCAGAGCAGGTATGACCTATGATATGGATAACTTTGCAGCTATAAAGGTAATGACAGCCATTTTCGGCAGCGGTACCTTCTCGAAGCTGTTTATGAATGTAAGAGAAAAGCTGAGTCTTTGTTATTACTGCTCTGCAAGATTTATCAACTCAAAGGGTATTATCGCAGTACAAAGCGGTGTTGAAACAGAAAACATCGAAAAAGCCCTCGAAGCTATCCGTCACGAGCTTGACGAGGTGAGAATGGGTAATTTCACCGACGAAGATATAAAGGCAGCTAAACTCAGCCTTAAAGACACCTACAAGAGTGTCAGCGATAGTGTTATGACCATCAACTCATGGTTTACATCTCAGTGTATGAGCGGTGAATTCCTTACCCCCGAGGACTATATTGCCCTCATTGAAAATGTCAGCCGTGAGGAAATAATCGTTGCCGCTAATATGGTAACAGAAGACACTGTATTTATTCTTGAAAGCGAAAAGGAGGAAGCATAATGGGCCAGAAGCTTATAAAAAACGATTTGCTCGGTGAGCAGTATTATGAAATTGACCACAAAAGCGGTCTTAAGATTTTCGTTATGGAAAAGCCTGACTACTCAGGTGCTTTTGCAATGTTCGGCACAAAATACGGCAGTGTTGACACCTGCTTTCGCATTAAAGGTGAAAGCGACTATGTAAGCGTACCCGAGGGCATTGCCCACTTTCTTGAACATAAGCTTTTTGAAAGTGAGGAGCTCGATGCTTTTCAGCGGTTTAACGAAACAGGTGCAAATGCAAATGCTTTCACATCCTTCGACCGTACCTGCTATATTTTCCAATGCTCAGATAATTTTGATAAGAATCTCGAGATACTTCTCGACTTTGTTAAGCACCCTTATTTCACTCAGGAAACAGTAGAAAAGGAGCAGGGCATCATCGGTCAGGAAATCAGAATGTATCAGGACAATCCCGATTGGCAGGTACTCTTTAATCTTCTCAGAGGTGTATATCACAGCAATCCCGTAAGAATCGACATAGCGGGCACTATTGAATCAATCGCAGAAATCAATGCTGAGCTTCTTTACAGTTGTTACAATACATTCTATAATCTGAGCAATATGGCCCTTGCCGTCGCAGGCAATGTAACAAAAGATGAAGTACTCGCTATTGCCGACAGAATTCTCAAGGAAGAAGAGCCTGTTTATTTCGAGCAGATAGTACCCGAAGAAGATGCGACTGTCAAGCAGGACTATATCGAAGAAGACCTCGGTGTTGACATTAAAAAATTCGCACTCGGCTTCAAGGAAACTCTCAATGATATACTCCCCACACCCGAGCACACACTTTCAGTGCGGTTGGCTCTCGATATCATCGCAGGTAAGATTTCACCTCTTTACAGCAGACTTATGGAAGAGGGTCTTATAAACACATCATTCGGCAAGGAATATTTCACAGGCAGAGGCTTCTCCTGCAGTATCTTTACAGGTGAAAGCAACGAACCCGAAAAGGTGAGAGAAGCTATCATCGGCGAAATTGAAAAGATTAAAGCTGAAGGCATTTCCGACGAGGATTTCAGCGTATGCCTTAAAAAACTTTACGGTGCTCACATTTTCAGCTACAACGATGTTGATGACCTGGCAGGCAATCTTATCGATGCTTACTTCAACGGTCAGGGCCTGTTTGATATTGATGAAGTGTATAAAGAAATAACAAAAGCAGACGTTGAAAAGGTTATAGCCGAGTCCTTCAGCAAAGATAACTGCTGTCTTTCGGTTATAAAATAAAGGAGAAAAATTATGAGTAAAACCTTAGTACTTGCCGAGAAACCATCTGTAGCAAGAGATATTGCCAGAGTACTCGGCTGTAAGCAGAAAGGTGACGGCTGTATTATAGGCCCGAATTATATTATCACCTGGGCTCTCGGTCATCTTGTGACCCTTGCCGACCCCGATGCTTACGACGACAGATACAAAGCATGGAGATTAGAAGATCTTCCTATGCTTCCCGATAAAATGAAGCTTGTGACTATCAAGCAGACAGCCAAGCAGTACCGCGCCGTTTCGGCTCTTATGAAAAGAGATGATGTAGACAAGCTTGTAATTGCTACCGACGCAGGTAGAGAGGGTGAGCTTGTTGCAAGATGGATTATGATGAAGGCTCACTGCAAGAAGCCTGCCTACCGTTTGTGGATATCATCTCAGACAGATAAGGCCATTAAAGAGGGCTTTCAGAATCTCAGACCTGCCAAGGAATATGACAATCTCTATCACTCAGCTCAGGCAAGAGCAGAAGCAGACTGGCTCGTAGGACTTAACACAACAAGAGCTCTCACCTGCAAATACAACGCTCAGCTTTCAGCAGGCAGAGTGCAGACTCCAACCCTTGCACTCATTGTTAAAAGAGAAGAAGAAATCCTAGCTTTCCAACCTAAGGATTACTACAGCCTGCAGGCTGTATTCAAGGGCTTCAATGCTACCTTCAGAGACAAGAAAAACAACACTCGTTTTGCAGATAAAACCTTTGTCGAAAAGATTGCAGAGAGTACCAAAAATAAAAAAGGTAGTGTTGTCAAGGTTGAGAAAACCTCGAAGAAGACTCCCCCGCCTGCAGCATATGACCTGACAGAGCTTCAGAGAGATGCCAACAAAAAATACGGCTACAGTGCAAAGCAGACCCTTTCACTTATGCAGAGTCACTATGAGTACCACAAGGTCCTCACCTATCCCCGTACCGACTCGAGATATATCACCGACGATATTGTTGCAACCATTCCCGAAAGACTTCGCGCTATGGCGGTGGGGCCCTATCAGTCAGCGGCAATGAAGCTTGCAAGAAATCCAATTCAGACTAAATTTATCGTAAACAACGCCAAGGTAACCGACCATCACGCAATTATCCCCACAGAGCAAAGCCCGAATCTTGCTAAGCTCAGCTTTGAAGAAAGAAACATCTACGATTTAGTTGTCAAGCGCTTTATGGCTGTGCTCTCGGCACCTATGGAATATGATGAAGTGAAGCTTCAGATTGATATTGGCGATAACAGCTTTTACGCCAAGGGCAAGACAGTGAAATCTGCAGGCTGGAAAGAGTTTTACGGTATGACAGACGATGAGGAAGATGAGGACACCGAAAACCGTTCTCAGGATTTACCCGAAATCCGTCAGGGTGCTCAGCTCGATGTGCTTAACACGAAAATCATAAGCGGTAAAACAAGACCTCCTGCAAGATATACCGAAGCCACTCTTCTTTCAGCTATGGAAAACCCTGTAGGTCAGATTGAAGATAAAAACCTCAAAAAAGTCATTGCGACAACAAGCGGTCTCGGTACCCCTGCAACGAGAGCTGATATCATCGAAAAGCTCTTCGACAACTTCTCCATCGAGCGTGTCGGCAAGGAAATTCACCCCACAGCAAAGGGTAAGCAGCTAATAAAAATCGTACCGGCAGACCTGAAATCAGCTGAGCTTACAGCTAAATGGGAGCAGGAGCTTCAGAACATAAGCCGAGGCAATGCAAATATGAAAAAGTTCATCGGCGAAATGAGAGATTATTCAACCTCCCTCGTTTCAATGGTTATCAGCTCAGATGCGCAGTACACTCACGATAATATGACCAAGGAAAAGTGCCCGGTCTGCGGTAAATACCTTCTTGACGTCAATGGCAAAAAGGGCAAAATGCTCATCTGTCAGGACAGAGAATGCGGATACCGCAAGGGTCTGACTCAGGTAACAAATGCACGCTGTCCCGAGTGCCACAAAAAGATGGAGCTTCGCGGTGAGGGCGATAAAAAGATGTTCACCTGTGTCTGCGGATACCGTGAGAGACTCTCGGACTTCAATAAACGCCGCGAAGACAAGGGTGCAGGCAAGGCAGATGTTATGTCTTATATGAGGAAACAGCAGAAATCTCAGGAAAAAGAACCTTCAAACAATCCCTTTGCAGACCTGCTGAAAGATTGGAATAAATGATAATTTCAGAGCAATGCGACCCTTAATTCTGCATTTTGCATTCTGCATTCTGCATTTTTATAACCTTTATATAAAATATTGTATAGGTTTCAGTGTATTTTTTACTCATAAACACTTGAAAAAAAAGCCGATATGATATAAAATGTCATTTGGTGTATTTTATACTTAGTAAAAATTTAAAAGCTATATAAGAAAGGAAAGACACTCATGAACGTATTAAACAAGAAATCAGTTGAAGATATCGACGTAAGAGGCAAAAAAGTTCTCATCCGTTGCGACTTCAACGTAAAGATGGAAGACGGCGTTATCACAAGCGATAAGAGAATCGTTGCTTCTCTTCCCACAATCAAGTATCTTCTTGACAACGGCGCTAAGGTTATCGCTTGCTCACACCTCGGCAGACCCAAGGGTGAATTCAAACCCGAATTTTCACTTGCTCCCGTAGCAGTAAGACTCGGCGAACTCCTCGGCATCGAAGTTAAGATGGCTAAGGACGTTGTTGGCGAGAGCGCTCAGGCACTCGCTGCTGATCTTAAGGAAGGTGAAGTTCTTCTTCTTGAAAACGTTCGTTTCCACAAGGAAGAAACAAAGAATGATCCCGAATTCTCAAAGGCTCTTGCTTCACTTGCAGAAATCTATGTAAATGATGCTTTCGGTTCAGCTCACAGAGCTCACTCATCAACAACAGGTGTTGCTGACTACCTTCCCGCAGTTGGCGGTTACCTCATCCGTAAGGAACTCGAATATATCGGCGGCGCTCTCGCTAATCCCAAGAGACCTCTCGTTGCTATCCTCGGTGGCGCTAAGGTTTCAGATAAGATCGGCGTTATCACAAACCTTATGGAAACAGTTGATACCCTCATCGTTGGCGGCGGTATGGCTTACACATTCTTTGCTGCAAACGGCCACAGCGTTGGTACTTCAATCTGCGAAGAAGACAAGATTGACCTTGCTAAGGAAATGATGGAAACAGCTAAGGCTAAGGGTGTAAACTTCCTTATCCCCGTTGATAACAGAATCGGTCTTGAATACAAGGCTGACACAGAATGCAAGATTGTTGATTCAGACAACATCCCCGACGGTTGGATGGGTCTTGACATCGGTCCCAAGACAGAAGAAATCTTCGCTAATGCAGTTAAAGATGCAGGCACAGTAATCTGGAACGGTCCTATGGGCGTATCAGAATGGGCTCAGTTTGCTAACGGTACAATCGCAGTTGCTACTGCTATCGCAGAAAGCGGCGCTATCTCAATCGTTGGCGGCGGTGACTCAGCTGCTGCTGTTCAGAAGCTCGGCTTTGCTGATAAGATGAGCCACATCTCAACAGGCGGTGGTGCTTCACTTGAATTCCTCGAAGGTAAAGATCTTCCCGGTGTTGTTGCACTTAACGACAAAGAATAATTAAAGCTTACTAAATATCAAAGGAGTAACTTAAAATGAACAAAGCTACACGTAAAGCAGTTATCGCTGGTAACTGGAAAATGAATATGACTCCCTCACAGGCTATCGCTCTCATTAACGAAATGAAGCCCCTCGTTGCAGGTGCTGACTGTGAAGTTGTTCTCTGCGTACCTTTTGTAGACATTCCCGCTGCTCTTGAAGCTGCTAAGGGCTCAAACATCAAAATCGGTGCTGAAAACGTACACTTCAAGGCTTCAGGCGCATACACAGGTGAAATCTCAGCTGATATGCTCAAGGAACTCGGCGTTGAATATGTAGTTGTAGGTCACAGCGAAAGAAGACAGTACTTCGGTGAAACAGACCAGACTGTAAACCTTCGTTCACTTGCAGCTCTGGGTGCAGGTCTTAAGCCCATCATCTGCGTTGGTGAAACACTCGAGCAGAGAGAACTCGGCTACACAGAGACTCTTCTTAAGTATCAGACAAAGATGGCTCTTACAAACGTAACTGCTGATCAGCTCAAGGATGTTGTTATCGCTTACGAACCCGTTTGGGCTATCGGTACAGGCGTTACAGCTACTGCTGACCAGGCTGACGAAGGCAACGGCTACTGCCGTGCAGCTATCGCTGAAGCTTACGGTGCTGATGTTGCTGAAACAGTAACAATCCAGTACGGCGGTTCAATGAACGCAGGCAATGCTGCTGAACTCGTTTCAAAGGTAAACGTTGACGGCGGTCTCATCGGCGGTGCTTCACTTAAAGCTGCTGACTTCTCAGTAATCGTTAAGGCTGCTTCAGAGCAGAAATAAGCTAAACAAAAATAGGGTCGCTTCACGGCGACCCATTTTTACGAAAGGAAAAGTAACAATGAAAAAACCTGTTTTACTTTGTATTATGGACGGTTTCGGCAAGAACGAAAGCGACTACGGTAACGCTATCGTTGCTGCTGCAACTCCCAACCTTGACAAAATTATGAAAGAAAACCCCATGACCTTTATCGGTGCTTCAGGTATGGACGTAGGTCTCCCCGACGGTCAGATGGGTAACAGTGAAGTTGGTCATACAAATATCGGTGCAGGCCGTGTTGTATATCAGGAGCTCACAAGAATCACAAAGTCAATCAAAGACGGTGACTTTTTCAAAAATGAAGCTCTCGTTGGCGCTGTTCAGAACTGTCTCGATAAAGGCACAGCTCTTCACCTTATGGGTCTTATGTCAGACGGTGGTGTACACTCACACGACAGCCATATGCTCGCTATTGTTAAGCTTGCAAAAGAAATGGGTCTTAAGGAAGTTTATGTTCACTGCTTCCTCGACGGCCGTGACGTACCCCCTGCATCAGGTGCAGACTTTGTTGAAAAGACCTGCAAGGCTCTTGAAGAGATCGGTGTAGGTAAGGTTGCTACAGTAATGGGCAGATACTACGCTATGGACAGAGATAACCGTTGGGAAAGAGTCGGCAAGGCTTATGCTGCAATGGTTTACGGTGAAGGCAATAAGGCTGATTGCCCTGTAGAAGCTATCAAAAAGTCATACGAGACAATCGATGCTGAAGGCAAGAACCTTACAGACGAATTCGTTATCCCCACAGTATGTCTTGAGGGTGCTACAATCAAGGCTGACGACAGTGTTGTATTTTTCAACTTCCGTCCTGACAGAGCAAGAGAAATCACAAGAACTTTCGTCGACGAAGCTTTTGACGGTTTTGAAAGAAAGAACGGCTTCTTCCCACTCTTCTATGTATGTATGACTCAGTACGACGCTACAATGCCCAACGTTCACGTTGCATTCAAGCCTCAGACTCTTGAAAATACATTCGGTGAGTATCTTGCTAAGATGGGCAAGACTCAGCTCAGAATTGCTGAAACTGAGAAATATGCTCACGTAACATTCTTCTTCAACGGCGGTGTTGAAAAGCAATACGACGGTGAAGACAGAATTCTTGTTGCTTCACCCAAGGTTGCAACTTATGACCTTCAGCCTGAAATGAGCGCTTATGAAGTAACCGACAAGGTTGTTGAAGCTATCAAGACAGGTAAGTACGATGCTATCATCCTCAACTTCGCTAACTGCGATATGGTTGGTCATACAGGCATCTTCGATGCCGCTAAAGCTGCTGTTGAAGCTGTTGACGCTTCAGTTGGCAAGGTTTATGATGCAGTTATGGAAATGGACGGCGTAATGCTTATCACTGCTGACCACGGTAATGCTGATAAAATGTACGAAGAAGACGGTTCACCTTTCACAGCTCATACAACTTTCCCCGTACCTTTTGTAGTTTGTGGTTATGACTGCTCTCTTCGTGAAGGCGGTAAACTTTGCGACATTGCTCCCACAATGCTTAAGATTATGAATCTTGAACAACCCGCAGAAATGGATGGCGCAAGCATCATTAAATAAGAAACGCATCTGCGCGTTTTGGTTACTTTTTGGCGCCAGCAAAAGTAACGCCCGCACGGCGAGTGCAATATAAAAAAGATAAGACCTGCAAGTTAAATTTGCAGGTCTTTGTTCTTAGATATTTTATCAAGCTTATTAATTCAGCTGTGATAATTTGTTATTCTAAAAATTTCATAGGCTCATTAACAGAGAATTTATATTCCTTGTCAAAATCATACATGGCACATACATTGAAAGTTTTGTCTGTATTATTATATACAACACTCCAAAGAGTCGAGCATATATAACCGTGCAGGTCAGCATTTTCAAGATGTGTTGCATCAAGAATATTCATAGCCTCTTTTTCAGTAACAAGATAGTTCTTTTCAGAGAGCATTTTCTTAGCTGTGTTATATCTGTCATGTCCGATGCCGTCGGGGTCATCAACGCCTTCAGCAAGCCAGAAGTTTGTGGCGATAAGTGTACCGGTTTCATCAGGTCTCAAAACCGTTGTTTCACCGTTTACATATTCGATAATTGCTGTATCTCCCTTAGCATCAGCAATCTGATAATGATAGGTGCAACCGGCACCGAGAAGATCATGCATATCGTAAGCGTTGAAAATCTCAATTGCCTCGTCAACTGTTGCCGCATGGTCGAGTACATTACGTATGATAGCGGTTGTGGTTATATCCTTTTTTTCTGTTTGCTGGAATGTTTCAGGAGTTTCAAGCTCGAGAACACCGATTGAAAGACCCATTTCATTCATACCGTCAACA
>JAGBSR010000024.1 GCA_017631745.1 Clostridia bacterium
AAATATCCTCAGCACTCAGATCATAGCCTAAAACAGCAATAGCCTTGCTGACCTCGGTGATATCGTCGTGCTCACTGAGTGAGAAATCCTCTGAGGAAGACATTGCACCTTCTGATAAAACATTCTTTGATGCGTGTGAATCAACAATCCAGGTAATCTGCTTTGCAGCCTTGTGGAACTCTGTTGTTCTGACACCTGTCATATAACCGAACTCGTCACCGAAGCTCTTGATTATCTGACAGATTGATTCCATTGAAGCGGCAAGCTTTGATTCAACGCTTGAAACCTTAACCTCATTAGCACCTGCTTTAATAGCGCTGATGCTGCCTGCTGTAGCCATTTCGAGCTCGTTGCCGCACTGGAAGCCGACGTTTACGTCCTCTGCAGAAGGTACATTCTTATATAAATCTGAAATCAGAGCAGAAATATCTTCGGGGAACATTTTGCCTGCAGTATCGCTGAGAGTAACAGTTGTTGCACCGTTTGCAATTGCTGTATCAATTGCTTTATAAAGGAAGTCGGGGTCGCTTCTTGTTGCATCATCTGCAATGAATTCAACATCACTGCAAAGAGCCTTAGCTCTTTTTGTGAGGTCTGCAATCATATCGATAACTGCGGCAGGCTTCTTACCGCAGATATATTCCATCTGTACTGTTGAAGTGGGAACTTCAATCTGAATACGGGGCATCTTTGCAGCTGAGAGTGCCTGAGCAACTCTTTCAACATCGCCTTCGCTGAGATTAACAGGCACAGCAATAACACTGCTCGCTGTTACACATGAAGAAATTGATTTGATAAGAAGCATATCAGTCTTTTCTTTAACAATTGCGGGAAGCTCGATAACTGACACATGGATTTTGTTCAGAAGCTTTGCAATTTCAATCTTCTCTCTGAAAGAAAGTGAACAGCCTGACTTAGCAGCCTGCTTTAAAGTTACGTCTGCGATTGATAATTTTTGCATTTCTAAAACTCCTTAAAGTTCAATTTATCACTTTTGCATTTTAGTGTTTATAAGCACACGCGGTACCGACAATAAAAAAAGCCCCGAAGTTACCTATGTAACTTCAAGGACGAATAATACTATCCGTGGTACCACCTTGATTACTGCTTTTGCAGTCACTTTCAAGCTCAAACAAGCCTTTAGCCATGATAACGGGGCATCCGGAACCGCCTACACAAACTTAATCTTCAGCAGCTCTGCTCAGAAACGAGACTGAATTGACACTTTGTATCGGCTCACACCAACCGCCGACTCTCTGAAAGCACAAATGAAAATTCATAATTTCTTCAACGCATTTGTGATATTGCAAAGATAATATCACTTTAAAAGGGAAAAGTCAAGAGTTTTTATAAAAAAATTACATTCTTGACAAAGATAATCTTTAAGGTATAATTTATATATAAATATAAAGAGGTGTAATATGATTTATGCAGTTATAGCAGCCGGCGGTATCGGCAGCAGAATGGGCGCCCAGAAGCCTAAGCAATATATCAGAATAGGTGATAAAACCATAATCGAGCATACAGTTTTTAAATTCAGCAAAAACATAAATATAGATAAGGTTATTGTACTGTGCCCTGCCGATTGGGTCGATTATACAAAAGAGCTTTTTACTGACACTGACATCACAGTAATCTGCGGCGGACTCACAAGAAACGAAACTCTTATGAGGGCAATAGATTACATCGAAGAAAGCGACGGTCTCAGAGACGATACTTATCTTGTTACCCACGATTCCGTAAGACCCTTTGTAACTGATGAGATTATAAACAAAAACATAGAAGCTGTCAGAAGATACGGAGCAACAGGCACTGTTATCCCCGCAACAGACACCGTCTTTCAAAGCAGAAAGGGCGTAATTATCGACAGTATCCCCGACAGAAGTGAGCTTTATCAGGCTCAGACGCCCCAGTGCTTCGGTGCTCTCAAGCTCAGAGAGCTGTATAACAGCCTCAGCGACGAGGACAAGGACATTCTCACCGACGGCTGTAAAATCTATCTGCTTAAAGGCTATGATGTTCATCTTGTGCAGGGTGATGTCAGCAATATCAAAATCACCTACCCTCACGATCTGATTGTAGCCGAAGCAATACTCGGAAACAACAACTGAATAACATAAAAGACAGCACCCGATGTGAGTGCTGTCTTAAATTTCAATCAAATCAGATAAGACCGAAGAAGCTGAGAATCTTATCAAAGAAGCCGAAGAATGCTCTTAAGGTCTTTTCGTTTGAGGGTACTGAAGGTGTGCCCTTGAAGTTGTTGCCGTTGATTTCGCTGAGGTTACCGTCTTTATCGAGGCTGAGTACCATATATGTAACTTCGTCAGCCTTGCCTTCGTAAAGAAGACCGATGTTGCCGTCAGCGAGCTGTGTAAGGCAGGAATAAGCATAGAAGCCGTCGTTGATGTAATATGTCTTAGTCCAATCGATATCGCCGTTCTTTACTTCGCCGACTCTGATAACACCGTCAGCACGTGCATTCTTGTTTGATGCATATGAACCAAGAACAAACTGCTTGCCGCCAACTTCTGCATTGATGAAGCTGAACATACAGTTGCCGTTTGAGGGAAGATCTAAATCTGAACGGAATTTTGTCCAGCTGTGACCGCCGTCTGT
>JAGBSR010000244.1 GCA_017631745.1 Clostridia bacterium
ATCTCTTAATATGATGGATTTATCTGTTGAGGCTGAAGCCTTCGGTGCTCAGATTGTTTATTATGACCATGATGTACCCACTGTAAGAAAAGGTATAATTGACTACATTTTCGATGCTGAAAGCATTGTTGTACCAAGCGTAAATGACGGCAGAGCACCTATTTGTATAGAGGGTATCAGAAAAGCCAAAGAGGAAATCGCAGATGTACCTGTATTCTGCGGTGTAATCGGCCCTTATTCACTTGCAGGCAGACTTTTTGATATGACCGAGCTTATGATGGAATGTTACGACAGTCCCGATGAGGTTAAAATACTGCTTTCAAAGGCAACTGAATTCATCATCAATTATATAAAAGAGTTCAAAAAAGCAGGTGCTGACGGTGTTATTATGGCAGAGCCTGCGGCGGGTCTTTTATCACCGAGCCTTAACAGAGAGTTTTCTGTACCATTTGTAAAAGAAATCTTTGATGCGGTAAGAGATGATGATTTTGTAATCTGCTACCACAACTGCGGTGATGCTGTCAAGGATATGGCAAAGGATATTGCCACTATCGGTGCAGATATTTATCATTTCGGCAATGCAATCAGCCTTAAAGATATTATACCCTTTATGCCTGAAGACAGCCTTGTTATGGGTAACATTGACCCTGTACTTTTCAGAAACGGTACCCCTGAAAGCATAAGAGAAAATGTCAGAAGGGTTTATAGCGAATGCTCGCAGTATGATAACTTTATGCTGTCCTCAGGCTGTGATATTCCTGCCGAAAGCAAGTGGGAAAACATTGATGAGTATTTCCGCTGTGTCAGTGAGCTTTATCAAGGGGAGTAATAAAATGCTTTTAAAATATGACTTGCGAGAAACTGCAAGATACTTAGGCTACAAGCACGGTGCTGAGCTGAGCGAAATAATATGTGAGCTTATCGATGAAGCTTATGAGGAGCTTTGCGAGGTTATCAACCCCCGATATATCTTCAAGGAATATGATTTCAGCAGGACAGATGTTGGAATAATCATTGACAATATTGAGTTTAAAAGTCAAAAGCTATTGAATCATCTTAAGGATTCAACATCAATTATTCTCTTTTCTGCCTCATTGGGTAAGGGTGTCGACGACCTTATACATAAATACTCAACTGAAGATATTGCAATGGCTGCAGTTGTACAGGCGGTCAGCAGTTCAATGGTAGAAAACCTCTGCGACATAGCTTGTGATGAGCTTAAAGAACAGATTAAAGGTGAGTACAGACCACGCTTCAGCCCCGGTTACGGTGATCTGAGTATTACACAGCAGAAAGAGTTTTTCTCACTTTTGCCTGTAGAGGAAAAGTTGGGTGTAGCTCTTACAGAAAGCTTTATGATGATACCGACAAAGACGGTTACGGTGTTTATCGGGGTAACGAAAAAATGTTTCCGATTGTAACATTATATAGGTATTGTGAAGAGAATTATAACTAAGATTTAATGCACCTCTTCGGAGATGCATTTTTTTCTGTGCTGGAACTGAACGAGATAACCATTTTAAAACTTCTATAGGCACCGAAGAACTCGGTCACCTCGAAATGATAGGCACCCTTGTTTATCAGCTGACTCGTAATCTTTCAATCGAAGACATCAAAAAGGGTGGCTTCGATGCCTACTTCGTGGACCACACAACAGGCGTTTACCCTGCTTCAGCAGCAGGCGTACCCTTCACGGCAGCGTATCTGCAGTCAAAGGGTGATGTAATCACAGACCTTCACGAAAATATGGCAGCAGAGCAAAAAGCGAGAACAACCTACGATAACATCCTTCGCCTTGTTGACGACCCCGATGTGAGAGATGTTATCAAGTTCCTCCGTGCTCGTGAGGTCGTACACTATCAGAGATTCGGCGAGGGCCTGAGAATTGCAACAGACAAGATGAACTGCAAGAACTTCTATGCGATTAACCCTGCGTTTGATAAAAACTGCAAATAAAAAAGAACTCTGCCCTTACTGTGAGGGCAGAGGTTTGTTGCTCATTTTACCATTTATTATGAATTTTATTTTCCAGCCGTGTACAGTAATTTGATTTTTTATTGAAAGGTGAGCAATACATGTGGTATAATAAAACAAACTTATTTTTAAAGTGGTGAAAATATGAAAAAACTATGTAAAGCCTTATCGCTGATTTTATCCGTCCTTATGCTTTTTACATCAATCCCGATCATAAATATATTTGCAGTGGGTGACAGTGTTATGAATTATGAAACAAAAATCAAAAACATGACAACTGAATATCTTTCTGAGCCTATCGGTATTGATGCAGAAAAAGTTCACTTCGGTTGGAATATGACTTCAAATGTTATCGGTGAAAAGCAGACCGCCTATCAGATAAAGGTCTTTTCTGAAGATGGCAATATGGTCTGGGACAGCGGTAAGACTGAAAGTGATAAATCCGTAGGCATTCTCTGCCCTACGGAGCTTCAGGAAGCAACTGTCTACAATTGGGATGTAACTGTTTGGAATGAAGTTGGTGATACTTTCAAAAACACCTCTACATTCGAAACAGGTGTGACAAGCAGTGAAGAATGGAAAAGTGCAGAATTCATAAGAATGAACCTCAGTCGTTCTGCTCCTGTTTTCAGAACCGAAAAGAAACTGCAGTCAGGTAATATACGAAAGGCTCGTCTTTACATAACAGCTCTTGGTGCTTATCAGGCTTATGTCAACGGCAATCAGGTCGGAGAGTGGAAAAACGGTGAAATAGTATATAATCACATGAATCCCGGTTACGGCAACGGAAATGTAAGTCTCGGTTATCAGACCTATGATGTTACGAACTTCTTGTCTGATTATGATTCAATTGCCGTGGCAGTCCAAGCAGGTACAGGCTGGTACAACGGTATGGGTACAGTCGGTGCAACTCAGCCGGCAATCAAGGCTCTTGTTGTAATTACATACGAAGACGGTACAGAGCAGATAATCAAAACTAATATCACAGACTGGA
>JAGBSR010000245.1 GCA_017631745.1 Clostridia bacterium
ACTCTTATATCCTCAACATTATCGAGGATTTCAATAGCTTCTTCACCGTCGAATGCTCAGTAAACCTCAAAGCACTCCATAGTGAAAATATCGTCAAGGAGTTCATTTATTCTTCTGTCGTCGTCAACAACCAATATCTTATGCATATTTTTTTACCTCCTGAGATTAAATCTCCCTGTTATGTTATAACAGCTCGGTATATATCATATTATAAAATTGTGAAATTTAGGTGAAAAATCCGAGAGCTCAGGCATAGAAAAAACAAGCAAAGTTTTGTCAAACTTTTACAAATTTCCGCGGTACCGAGCCTTCGCCTGCACAGTATGATTTTTAATTTTTCGATATCAAAAATAAAGCGGTTCCTTTTTAAAAGAACCGCTATTGATTTTTCTTTTTGTCCTCGCCGGACAGGCCTTACTTTTCTTGTGAGAAAAGTAAGCAAAAGAACTTTGCTTATTCAGCAGCTGCAGCTTCTCTCTTTGCTCTGTTTTCAGTAACAATCTTTGTTACATTATCCATAAACTCGCCGTGAAGCTTGAACTTCTTTGTGAAGATAATAAGTGAAATAAAGAAGAGTACGGGAGGAATAACTGTGAGCATAATTGTGATAGCAAGCTTTGCACTCTCGGGGTTTGCGTTGTGAAGTGAGCCGTCGTATTTTGATACACCGAGTGATACGAAAAGAATAATTGTCTGAAGAGTGTAAGCCATCTTCTGAAGGAAGCCCTTCATTGAGAATGTGATACTCTCAGCTCTGAAGCCCATCTTAACCTCACCGTAGTCAACAACGTCTGCAAGGAAGATTGTCTGAGCGATAAACATTGATGACATACCGATAGCACCGATACAATAGCAGATGTTCATCACAATTGCCATCTCTGTGAATGCGCCGATAGCCATACCTGTATAACCTAATGTGCAAAGAATGAGCGATGTCTGATATGCCTTTCTCTTTGACATAATCTTTGTAAGGAAGGGAAGAAGAAGCATACCTACAACGGAGCCGACAGCCTGGCTTGTGGAGAACATTGACTGCTTGTTGGGATCGCCTGCTACAACATCGAAGTAGTAAGTAGCAACACCTGATGTAAGGTACCATCCTGCGTTTGAAATCATAGCAAAAAGCATAAACACAAGAAGCTGATCATTTGACTTGATAATCTCAAAGGTTCTCTTGAATGAGAATTTCTCTGCTGACTGAGTCTGCACTGTCTCTTTTGTGGTTGCAACGCTGACACTTGAGAAGAAAATAAGTGCGCAAGCGCAGACAATAGCGCAGATGAAATAGCTTCGTGAGTCGTGTACCTTTGTCATCTGACCGTCTTCACCCATAGCAGTTGTAACACTCACTGCTGTCATAACGATGGGTGCAATAATTGATACGATACCCTGACCGAGACCTGAGAAGGTTCTTGCAAGAGTTGAAACGAGGTTTCTTTCCTGAGGGTCACTTGTAAATGAGGGTACCATTGACCAATAGGGAATATCTGCAAGTGTGTTTGTCATACCCCAGCCGATATACATAACGGCAACATAAGCCATAAGAGCAGCGCCGCTGAACTTGAAGGGATTGGAGAATAAGAACACGAGTACGATAGCATTGAGGATTGAGCCTCTTAAAATCCAGGGTCTGTATTTACCCATTTTTGTGTGGGTATTGTCAACGATTGTACCCATCATCGGGTCGTTGATACCGTCCCACAGACGTGCAATGGGAGTGAGAATAAGCAAAAACGAAGCACTCAGACCGAGCACATCTGTCAGGTACTTGGCAAGGAATGAATAGAACATACCGTAGCTAAGGTCAAGACCGATTGCACCGATACCGTAGCCGAGCTTGCTTTTGAGGTATTTGATGGTTTGCATAATGTTCTCCTTTCAGTTTATAAATCCGTTGTTTCTATTTTAAACTCCGAAGCCTTATAGCACAGAGCAAAATACGTGTTTTCAATTTTCTTTACATAAAAGCTGCAGCCGAAAGCCTCAAAGCTTTCCTGAGCAATATAAGGCGAAAAATCATAGGTTGAAAGTCCGCCCGAGAGACCCTTACCCGTGTATTTGAGCACACTTTCCTTAAGGGCCCAGAGTCTGATGAAAACCTCATCCTTACTGAGGCTTCTTTCAATAAGGTCGGTTTCTCTTTGGCAGTAATTTCTGCCCGCAACTCTCGGATTATAAGTTCTGACCTCCTGAATGTCACAGCCAACCTCACTGTCGGATATTGCGGCAACAACATAATCACCGCTGTGGCTGATATTGAAATATAGGCCTTTGTCGCTCTCAAGTACGGGTTTTTCGTTATCGGTATAAACTACCTTGTACTCCCCTGCTTCGAGGCTTGTGAGGGCTTTATGAAGCATCAGTCTGCCGATAAGGCTTTCTTTTCTTTCAGACAGTCTGCCGTTACTGATAAACTTATCTTTTATAAGCTCATAGTCTGCGGTTATCTTTTCGTCAGTATAAGCTGAAAGTGATGCTATATAAACCTTAGTTGTCATATTTCTGAGAGGTTATAATCTGCTCAGGCTCACTTGGCATAAGCACAAGGCAGACAATATATATTGTAAGTCCAAAGCCGATAAAAAGCATACACAGAGCGAAGATAAGTCTTACAACAGTTGCATCAACGCCGAAATATTCAGCAAGACCGCCACATACACCTGAGATCTTTTTATTTGTTGTTCTTTTATGAAGCTGTTTTTTTGTTGTGTTGACCTTTGTGTAGCCCTCAGGCTGATGAGGGAAGACAAAGGACATAATCACATAGATTATAAGTGCAGGAATAATTGCTGTGTATAATGCGGCACAGGCAACAGCTATTCTTATAAGTGTGGGGTCTACATTGAAATAATCGGCAACACCGCCGCAAACACCCAGAAACTTTTTGTCGGGACTCAGATATACTTGTTTCATTTTTATTTCTCCTTTGTTTTGGTATTATTGTGAAATGATTCACATTGCATAATTTATTTCGCCCTCGTCGGAAGGCTTTGTTTTCCTGTTGCGGAAAAAGAATCAAAAAAACACAGTGTTATTTATTCTGAGCTTTATATGCCACCAATGTGTTTTTCATCAGCACTGCGATTGTCATCGGTCCGCAGCCACCGGGAACGGGTGTGATGAAGCTTGCCTTTTCCTTAACATTTTCAAAATCAACATCACCGCAAAGCTTGCCGCTTTCGAGACGGTTAATACCCACATCAACCACAACAGCACCGTCTTTTACCATATCAGCTGTGATGAAGTTTGCTCTGCCGACAGCAGCAACTATAACATCAGCATTTTTTGTAAAGGAAGCTAAATCCTTTGTTCTGCTGTGGCAAATGGTAACAGTTGCATTTCTCTCAAGAAGAAGTGCAGCCATAGGCTTACCGACAATATTGCTTCTGCCGACGACAACGCAGTTTTTGCCCTCAAGAGGGATTTTGTAATAGTCGAGAAGCTCGATAACACCCATAGGCGTACAGGGCGAAATTTCATATTTACCCAGCCATATTTTGCCCACATTCACAGCGCTGAAGCCGTCAACATCCTTTTCAGGGGCAATGGCATCAATAATTTTATCTTCGTTGATGTGCTTGGGAAGAGGAAGCTGACAAAGAATACCGTTCACCTCTTTGTCGCCGTTGAGCTTATCAATAAGAGCTAAAAGCTCTTCTTCGCTTGTATTTTCATCAAGTGCATATTCTATTGACTTCATGCCTGTCATTTCGCAGGCCTTTTTCTTGTTGCCCACATAAACCTTTGATGCAGGGTCGTTACCCACAATAATTACAGCAAGAGCGGGTACGCTGCCGTTTTCCGCAAGAAGTGCAACCTCGTCTTTAACCTGCTGTTTTACATAAGCTGATACGGTTTTACCGTCGAGTATCTGATACATAATAGCTCACCTTGCCTATATGAAGTTTTTCTTTAATGATGGCTTTTTTTGCACTTCGCCAATCCTTGGCTTTCTTTCTTCTTGCAAGCTTTCTCTCGTGAGCCGCCCATTCCTTTTCCGTCATGGGGCCGTAGAAATCCACGCCGTCAATAGGCTTGGGATTTTTAGTAAATCTCACAAGGTTAATCACAAGCAGGATACCGCAGACAAAAACAATTGCAAAGGAAAGCGCCTGAGATACTCTTATACCTGTATTGCCGATATAAAGACTGTCGGTACGCATACCCTCAACGATAATTCTTTCGAGGCCGTACCACACCCCGTAGGAAAGGAAAAGCTGACCGCTGAACTAGCGGAACTTTTTAAGTGTGATATAAAGCACAAGAAAACCGAGAAGACACCATACACTCTCGTAGAAGAAGGTCGGGTGTACATATAAATCGTTTTCTGCAATATAAGCAGGTATGTCGCTGATACCCTCAACACCGAACTCAGCAGGGTTGCGCTGAATGTAATCAACCACCTTGTCGCTCATCATACCGAAATTGCTGTAGGTGAAGCCGCCGAAAGCCTCCTGATTTGCATAGTTGCCCCATCTGCCTATACCCTGACCGATAAGAAGACTCATACCTACCATATCGAGAAGATTGGGAATGTTGATTTTCTGCACCTTACAGACAATAAGCGCCAGCAGAAGTCCGCCGATAATACCGCCGTAAATTGCAAGTCCGCCCTCCCATATCTTGGGTATCTCACTGAGATGTGCGCTGTAATAATCCCACTTGAAAGCCACATAATAAGCTCTCGCACCGACTATTGCACCGACCGTACCGAAGAGAAGCACATCTATCATTTTATCTAAGTTGATTTCCCAGACATAAGCAATTCTGCCGCCGAAAAGTACTGCCAATAAAAAACCGAAGGCTATTATGGCACCGTACCAACGAACCTGAGCAAAACCTAAGTCAAGAACTGATGACACCTCAAATTCCTGAGCTATGCCTGCAAATTTTACTAATACACTATCCATTGGATTTTCCCTCCAATCTCGTTTGCCAAAGGCAAACATATCGAGTTGCATTGCAACATATCGAATTGCCGTAGGGCAATATATCGAGCTGTCGAAGACAGCATATCGATCTTTCTTACCACGTCAGCTGTGTGATGGCAATTATCACGGGCATAGTGAGTATTGATAAGAAGCTCACAAGCGCAACTGTTTTCGACGCCGTTGCAGCATCTCTGCCGTATTTCGACGAAAACATAAATGTGTTATTTGCCGAGGGCACACTCGCTGTAATAATTGCCGCCGTTAAAAGAGTACCCTTAAAGCCGCACAGATAATAAACGCCCATACATATGAGAGGCAACACTATAAGCTTCATAAGCGCCACAGCATATATCTTTTTGTCGAAAAGCATAGACTTAAGGTCTGTCTTTGCAAGATATGTGCCGAAAACGAGCATTGCAACGGGAGTGTTAAGGTCAGCGAGCATCTCAATTGGTCTTGTAACAATATAGGGAAGCTCAATACCCGAAAGGAAAATGGGCAGACCGATTACAACGGCTATAACACCGGGATTGATAAGAATCTTACTGATGCTGAGCTTTTCGCCGTCCTTGCTCATAAGCTTCACGCCGTGAGTGAAGGTGAAAAGGTTAAACACCACCGCACCGCCTGCGCAGTACAAAACGCCCTCATCGCCGAGTACTGCCTGAGCAAGAGGCAAAGCCATAAAGGCAACATTGCCGTAAATACTCGCGAATTTATAAACCGCATTTTTATCATTCTGCTTGTTTATGAAAGTGAGAACATTAATCAGAATAGCTATGGTGTGAGTTGCAATTGAAAGAGCAAATGCCGTGAAAAACTTGCCCACAGTATCGGGTGTAGCATCTATCTTGATAAATGAATTTATCAGGGTGCAGGAAGCTACAAAATAAAGCAGAAAGTTGACGGTTTTTCTTGCTGTTTCTTCTGTATATACGCCTGTTTTGTCGCAGATATAACCAACTGCAACTATGATATACAGCACGCCGACATTAGTGGCGGCAGTAATGAGATTTTCAATAAACATCTAAAGTCTCCAAGTCAGATGATATTATTCAGCCTTTTCTTCGTACTCTGCCGAAATGACAGGGATTTTTGCATCTTCTTTGATTTTTACAGCTAATGAAATTGCGAAGAGTGCAAATATAAAATCTGCAATCGAGAAGCCGTGTCCGCTGACTGTGAAATCCGCCTGCATTACAGTTTCAACGAGACTCATAATAAGTCTTGAAACGCTGAGCACTGCTGCAATAAGACCTGCTGAGAGTCCGAAGCCTGTAAGTCTCCATTTAACTGTGTCTTTATATACACCTGAAGAAACCTGAGCAAGTGCCATAAAGAACATAACCATAAATGCAATCATAACAAGCTCAAGGAAAAGGTCTGAAACCTCTATAAAGCTTATCTGTCTTAAAAATCTGTAAATGAGTCTTGCACCTGCCCAGCATACGGGAGCTGTAGCAAGGATTTTTCTCTTATAGGCTTTCTCTGTGCCCTTTGAAAAATCTGAAGCAAGAATGAAGAAATATATTGCTGAGAAAATAGCAAAGATACTCTGAAGCATCATCGGCAGAGTACCGCTTTTCATAACATCAGTGTAGCCTGTTGAAGCTGAGCCGAAGCTGTAAACGCCTGAAATAAAGCTTGCTGCACTGTCGATTATAAAGCCGAAAGCCATAAAACGGGAAGCCTTTGCCGCCTTACTGTCACCGAGTCCGCCGATTTCTACTCTTTTGCAGTCAGCACTAAAAAAGCTGATGCCACAAAAGACAAGGGCACTTACACCGAGAACTGCACAAAGCAGAATATTAAGTGCGCTTGCACCTGTTAAAAATCCTGTTTCCGGGTCGATGAACTTTGCCATCTGAATACAGCGAAGAGCCGTACCCACTAAAAAGGCAACAAGAAACAGCTTGATGCAAGGTGCAATGCTGATATTCTTTGAGCCCTTGACAGAAGCCTTTGAATTATTATCGGCCATAATTATACATCCTCCTTATCGTAAACTCTCTGATCTGAGGGTATGTATTCACTGATTGACTTGTAGTTTTCTATTCTTTCATCGATGGGTACATACTTTTTAGGAAGAGCAATGTTCTTATAAGCAGGTCTGATAATTCTGCCGCCTGAGATAAGCTCTTCGAGTCTGTGTGCTGACCAGCCGACTATTCTTGCTGTTGCAAAAATCGGAGTATAAAGGTCCTCGGGAATTCTGAGCATCTTGTAGATAAGGCCTGAGTAAAGATCAACATTAGCGCACATAACCTTATTCTTGCCCTTAACCTTCCTGAATATTTCAGGAGTTAGCTTTTCTACATTATTTATAAGCTCAAATTCCTTTTCATAGCCGTATTTATATGCAAATTCTCTTGCTTTTCTCTTTAAGATAACAGCTCTCGGGTCTGAGAGAGTATAAACGGCGTGACCCATACCGTAAATAAGACCGCTGCCGTCGCCTGCCTGCTTTCTGATAATCTTTTCAAGATAAGCCGCAATCTCCTCTTCGTTTGTGGGGTCAGCAACATTTTCTCTGATTTCGTCAAGCATACGGCTTACCTTAATATTTGCGCCACCGTGGCGTGAGCCCTTAAGTGAACCGATTGCACCGGCAAAAGCTGAATATGTGTCGGTACCGCTTGAAGTGAGTACTCTGTCGGTAAAAGTAGAGTTGTTACCACCGCCGTGCTCTGCATGAAGCATAAGGCAGATATCAAGAAGCTTAGCCTCTTCATCGGTGTATTTTCTATCTGCGCGAAGAGAACGGAGAATTGTTTCCGCTGTTGAAAGCTCCTTCTTCTCAGGGTGGAAATACATACTCTTGTTATAGAACTTCTTACGCTTAACCTGATATGCATAGCACATCATAACAGGCATCTGTGACATAATCTGCACTGACTGACGAAGTACATTTTCGATTGAAAGGTCATCGGGATTTTCGTCGAAGGAATATGCTGTAAGGATACATCTGCCGAGCTTGTTCATTATATCTATTGATGCATTTTTCATAAGCACATCTTCGATAAAGGTTTCGGGAAGAAAACGGCAGGTGCCGATTGTGTCTTTGAAAAGCTCTACCTGATCGATTGTGGGCAGTGAGCCGAAAAGAAGCAGATATGCAACTTCTTCAAAGCCGAAGCGGTTTTCTTTTTCGCAGGCATCGATAATGTCGTTGATATTCAGACCGCGATATTTGAGCACACCGTGCTTGGGTACTCTTTCACCGTCTTCCATATAGTAACCTTCAACGCTGCATATATTTGTAAGGCCTGCCATAACACCTGTTCCGTCAGGATTTCTCAAACCTCTTTTAACGCCATACTTCCAGAAATCCTCGTGGTTGATATGGCTTTTCTTTTCAATTTTTTCGCTCATTTTCTCAAGCAATTCAGGAGAAATAGGATTAATCTTATCGTACATTATTTTTACCTCCCGTAAAAATGGATATAGTTATACATTATAAATAATCATTAAAGTATATTTTATAACATAGTAATAATAAAGTCAATATTAAACACGTATAAAAGGTGAAAATATGAAGCTGTATCTTATCATTACATCTGTAATCTGCCTGATAATGGTGCTTTTTCCACTATGCTGTGTAACATTGTCGAAAAACACCGCTGAAGATTTTGAGCAAACGACAGTAAATATTACCGAAACAAAAGTAACTGACAGCATCACAGTGTTTATGGTTTCAGATGAAAAGATAGAAAATATGTCGGTTACCGACTATCTAATAGGTGCCGTTGCCGCAGAAATGCCTGCTTCATTTCATTCCGAAGCCCTCAAAGCTCAGGCCGTTGCCTGCTACAGCTATATGCTCTGGCTTAAAGAAAATGCCGACAACCCCAACTACGATATAACCTCCGACCCGTCTAAGCATCAGGGATGCCTAAGTGATGAGGAAATGAAAGAGAAGTGGGGAGACAAATATGACAGCTACAGAAAGAAAATCGAGGACGCTGTTTCGGCAGTGTATGGCGAATATCTGACCTATGACTCAGAGGTTATACTCGCACTGTTTCACGCCATTTCTCCCGGCAGAACTCAGGACAGCGAGGGTGTATGGGATACTCCCCTGCCTTATATCAAATCCCAGAGTGCTCCCGGCGATACGCTCTCACCTGACTTCGACTCTGAGGCTACTGTCTCATGCGAGGAAATAAGAGAGATTTTCCATATATCCGACGATGTGAAGGACAGTGAGCTCATTGACATATTTGCTATGTCAGACAGCACATATGCTAGTGAAATTACAGTTGGTAAAAAGTCTGTTACCGCAAGAGAGCTTGCCTCTGCACTCTCACTGAAAAGTCCGTATTTTACGGCAGAATATAAGCAGTCAAGCTATATTTTCAAGGTTAAGGGTTACGGTCACGGACTCGGTATGAGCCAATACAGTGCCGACTATATGGCACGGCAAGGCAGCAGTTATAAAGAGATTCTTTTGCATTTTTACGAGAAGTGTGAGATTGAGGCGGAAGGCGGCTCCGCGAAAGCACCTTGAGGTGCTTTCCGAGGACGCCCC
>JAGBSR010000246.1 GCA_017631745.1 Clostridia bacterium
CAGATATGAGCAGAGAAACAGTACAAAACTTTTATGGCAGTTGGTTCCAAATGTAGGTTATTATCAGGTTTACTATTATAATAACGGCAAATGGGAGCGCATATATTCGGGTTCAGGACATGAGCTTTATATCAGAAATCCGGGTAAATACAGAATAAGAGCCGTGTCTTATGATGGCGAGACACGAGTATATGGCAAGTATTCCACAATCAATGTCAAGCTAATGAGCGGTGTTGGGTCCTTAACTGCAAAAGGTACTACACTTAAATGGACTGAGGATGCCAATGCTAATGATTATCAGATTTTCTACAGCAAATATCCCAATAGCGGATACAAGAAACTTGTCACAACGAAGAATACATCTTATAATGTTTCGAAGAAACTTACATCGGGCACTTATTATTTCAAAGTCAGATCACATGGTATGGTTAATGATTACTATGTATGGAGTCAGCTCAGCGACTATATTAAGGTGATTGTACCTTAATAAAACAACTTCAAACGGCGGGGATAACCCTGCCGTTTTTAGCTCGCTTTGATGCGTACCTAAAACACTTGTTTTATTTTATCGCTTATGCTACAATGATATGGCAAAAGTTTAAGGAGGTAATTATATGTTTAATATATTGCAGACTAAATTTTCAAATTGGATTGCCGCGATGATGGCAGTTTTGTCTTTTTGTTTTGTTATCTTACCCTTTGGTGCACAGCTTCCTGAAGAGAGAAAGTGCGCACCTGAATTCAACGGCACATTTTTGCAGTCCTGGCTCAGCAGCAGTTGGGACGAAGAACGTTGGGCTGATGAAGTTGCAACTATGGA
The DNA here is from genome assembly GCA_017631745.1 of Clostridia bacterium. Classification (GTDB taxonomy): domain Bacteria; phylum Bacillota; class Clostridia; order Oscillospirales; family Acutalibacteraceae; genus UBA6857. The sequence goes on from JAGBSR010000246.1 coordinate 821, forward strand.
AAAAGACGGCGTGAAATATCTTGTTATCCAAGATCTCGCAACTATGGACTTAGAGGGTAACTGGAGCATCTATTATGACAGCAATATTGATGCTTTTGCTGATGCTGATTTCGGCGGTGACGTGTTGGCAGCAACTCTTGAGGCTGTCAAGGGCAGTGACATTCAGGTTTTTGTGGGACTTACTGCATTTGATAATCTTTGGTCGACGGGCACTCTTACTAAAGAGTACAGCCAGGTTTGCGATATTACCGCAGAGATGATGCAGGATATTTACAATACATACTACAAGGGCAACGAAGATAACTTCTATTCCTGGTACTTTACCATGGAATTCAGTAACAATATCCTTATGAATCTCGGTATGCCTAATATAGTCAAAGGTCTTAATGTTGTACTCGATAAGGCTACTGTAATTGATCCGTCAATTCCTCTTATGATGAGCCCGTTCACATCTAATTATCTTTCACTTGGCAAGGGTGCTGCTCTTGTGCAGTGGATGAAGCTTTTCAGAGAGAGCCATTGGCGTGATGGTGATATCTTCGCACCTCAGGATGCAGTAGGCGCTGCCTGGATTGAAGAAGACGACTTAGTAGATATATGGAAAATGTATTCTCTCGCAATTGAAAGCTGTGAAGCTGATGTAAAGCTCTGGGCTAACTGTGAAAATTTCACTTCTGCTGTTGCTGATAGTTTCGGTGCAGGATTAATCAATCCTCCTGCAAGCGAAAATATTGTTAATGTCCCCGTAACTCTTGACAGATTTGCTTATCAGATGGATGTTGCTTCACGATACTGCGATAATATCATCACTTTCTCCTATAGCCACTACTATAGCGAAAATCAGGCAAGCGATGCCTTTATCAAGACTTATCACGACTATGTGAACAATGGTTATGTACTTGAAAAAGAAGCACCTGTAATGGGTGAGTTCACCAAGACTGTAACCGATGAGGGTATTGAGCTTAATTGGACTCAGGCGACAGATAATATCGGAATCTCACATTATCGTATAATGAAGAACGGCAAGTTCCTTCACAGAGCAGAGACATTTGACGGTTATCACAGAGTAAGCTACACAGATGCGAGCGGTTCAATGGGTGACAGATATACAATCGTGGCATTTGATGCTGCAGGCAATATCTCACAGGAGATTGAAGCAAAATAACTAAAGTTCTTTTGATTACTTTTCTTTCAAGAAAATTAATGCCTGTCCGGCGAGGACAATAATGAATATAAAGCAGAGAACCAAAAAGTTCTCTGCTTTTTTGCTGTCTGACACAAAAAGTCCACAATCAGCCGTTATTATATAATCACAGGAGGGATCCCTGATGTATAAAATCTTAATTGCAGACGATGAAATAAAAATAAGAGAAACTCTGAAAGACTATCTGACGGCAAAAGGCTTCAGTGTCACACTGGCAAAAGATGGTGAGACGGCAGTGTACTCTGCTGAAAATGAGAGCTTTGATCTCATTATTTTAGATGTGATGATGCCGAAGAAAGACGGACTGACAGCCTGCAGAGAAATAAGAGAGTTTACGGATATACCCATACTCTTTTTGTCAGCATTGGGCGAGGAAGAAAATCTGCTGAAAGGTTACAGATATGGCGGTGATGACTATATTGTAAAGCCTTTTCCTTTGGCGGTGCTGTGCGAAAAAATCACGGCTATGATAAAGCGTCATAAGGGCGTGGGTGCAGATCACAGCATAAGTGAGTCGGATATAAAGCTCAATCTCAAAACAAGGCAGGTTTTCTGCGACGAGAGAGAAATCAGTCTGTCAACTAAAGACTTTGAACTTTTGCTGATGCTTATGCAAAACAAAGGCACTGTCTTAAGCCGAGATTTAATCCTCAATAAAATATGGGGCTATGACTTTGACGGCGATAACCGTACCGTTGACACTCATATCAAAAGAATCAGAAAGGCACTTGGTGACAAGGCAGGTCTTATTGTCACCAAGACAGGACTCGGGTACTCTTTTAAAAAGGAGGAATGAATATGACTAAGAAGAAAATGAAGAAAACCATAATTATCGGTATAGTGATGTTTTATATTTTGTCTTCAGGGTTGATGCTGTCTATTTGTGAGTTTTATCAGGAAAGGCAAAACGATCGAACCATATCAAACTTATTAAGCGCAGATGTCTCGCAACAAGTGACAGGCAATTTTGAGGATGTTGAGACAGATACTAAAGAAAAATCTGATGCAGCAGCAAGAACAGCCTTGCATTATTACGGTCGTCTTATAAGAGGCAGTTATAAATATCCTTTTTACATTGCTTTGCAAGACAGAGAAGGCAATATTATGTATCTTTCAGATAATTATTTATATTGGTACAGTTGGGGCGATGATGTATATGTCAATCTTGACGATTATCTGACAGAGGAAATAAAAAAAGAACTTAAAGAGGTTACTAAAAGAAAATATAATGCCCTGATAGATGAAATGAGACTTTATTTTGACGGTGAAAAATATATTCCTGTTGAAGTTGATTTCAGAGGACAGGGATCTTATAAAGATTACAGAAAGACTGTTAAATTTACCGATTATGAAGTTAATAAAGTCATAGTTAATAACCCTATATCTGCGACAATTCATCTGCATGAACTTGGAACTGAGTTTTATAACAGGACTTATTATAATATGCTCAGGGATTTAATAGATAAACGGTACGAACAGCGAAAAGACGATATCAGTGAAGGCTTTGGCGAACATATAGGTGCAGGATATAGTGGTGGTGACGGTTATTGTGTCGGTGACGGAGATTTGGCAATAGGCGAGGGCTACAGAGCATATTTTGCTTTCAGATATAATCCGTATCTTGTTACTTTATTTTCAGAAGATTATCAGACAATGGTAATGCTTCTTGCTATAATGTTTTTAGTGGCAGGCTTTATACTTTATATTATGTGTTCGAGGATTTTAGAAAAAAGCCAAAAGCTCGACGAAGCCAGAAACACTTTCATTTCAGGCGCATCTCACGAGCTGAAAACCCCTCTCGCCGTCATACAGAACCAATGCGAATGCATTATGGAAAATATAGCCCCTGAGAAGAACGAGGACTATATAAATTCAATCTA
>JAGBSR010000247.1 GCA_017631745.1 Clostridia bacterium
AGATAAAACAAGTGAAAACTTTCGCACAAAAGAATTGGCCGGATGAAGATAAAAAAGCTGTTGCTTATCAGTTGAACTTTGTGTCAATGTGTTATGGTTATGATAGCGATTTGCATAAAGATTATTTTAAACCTTGTTGTGAAAAAATCAAATCAGTATTTATTCACTATAAAGATTTTGAGTTTCCGAAAGCGAATATCAAAAAGTCATATTTTCAGCTTGATTGGTATTATTTTGCTGTTACAGAAGAACTGAAAAATGCAATAATCGAAAGTGGTATCGACGACAAGGAGGAAGATATTTTCAGACCTATATGGACAAGAAAACACGATGTGCCTATTGCTTATTCAATTGAGCCGAAGCATATATTAAAGCCGATATATAAAGAGAATGATTATAATATTAAAACTATATGTTCTGATTGTGATGTAGTATGGGCTACTGTTAAAGCTGATTATTTTGACGGCACAATAGGCAGACCAATTTATATTTCAGAGGATGTATTAAACGACCTACACGATTTTAATTACACTTATGAGTATTTTGGCCCCGGTGGTTATCTGCTGAGAGATGTAATTGTAAGTAAAAAAGTGTATGAAATTATTTTAAAACTTTACCCTCGTGCTGAATTCAGACCGGTTCTTATAAAAGAAGAGCCGATAGAAACAGAAGAAATGAAACAAAAAAGATTAAGGGAACAACGACTTAGAGAGTGGAGACAGTCGCTGAACAATTAGAGATTTCATATATAACAAATCACCCGACAGAGGTTAACTGTCGGGTGAAACTTTTATGTAATATTTTATTGCCCTCGCCGGGCAGGCGTTACTTTTGCTGTCGCCCAAAAGTAACCAAAACGCGCTGTTATTATTTCTGCTTATATCCGTCAAGGAATTCTCCCATACGCATCATAGCAGCTCTGAGCTCTTCAACCTCGGGAAGCATAACAATACGGAAATGGTCGGGCTCTTTCCAGTCGAAGCCGCTACCGGGGATAAGAAGAATATTTGTTGCGTGGAGAAGATCCCAAGCAAACTTCTTATCGTCTGTGATATTGAACTTCTTGATATCAAGCTTGGGGAAAAGATAGAAAGCAGCCTTATTCTTTACGAATGAAATACCGTCACTCTGCTCGAGCACTGAGCAAGTCGCTTCTCTCTGCTCATAGATACGGCCGCCGGGAGCAACCATTGATGAGGGAGTCTCATCATCTGCCATAGCAGCAGGAATTACAAGCTGGGGGAGTGTGTTAGCGCAAAGACGAAGTGATGTCATCTGAATGATACCCTTGCGGTACTCTTCTGTAAGATGTCTCGGACCGCTGATTACCATCCAACCGCAACGGAAACCGCATACACAGTGTGATTTTGAAAGACCGTTTAATGTGATAACGGGAAGGTCGAGTGCAAGTGAAGCAGTTGAAATGTGCTGAAGACCGTCCATAACCAGTCTGTCGTAGATTTCGTCTGAGAAGATAAGCAGGTTGTTTTCTCTTGCAATCTGAATGATGTCAAGGAGTACCTCTCGGGGATAGAGAGCACCTGTGGGGTTGTTGGGGTTGATGAGTACGATAGCCTTTGTCTTTGAAGTAACCTTTGAACGGATATCAGCGATGTCGGGGTTCCATTCTGATTTTTCATCGCAAACATAGAAAACGGGCTTACCGCTTGCAAGATAAACTGAGTTGCCCCAGAGTGAATAGCTGGGTGAGGGTACAAGGACTTCATCACCGTCGTTAAGTAAGGGCATAAGAGCAAAGTTTACAACTTCACTTACACCGTTACCGATGAATACATCGTCGGGAGTAATGCCTTCGATGCCTTTGCTTTTTTCAAAGTCGCAGATTGCCTGACGGGCTTCAGGCATACCCTTGAAGTCACAGTATGCAACACCCTTCTGCTCGTGGCCTCTGAGTGCATTTTCAAGGCTTTCGGGCATCTTGAAGCCGAAAGTAGCGGGGTTACCTGTGTTAAGTCTTAAAACATCAATACCTCTTGCACGCATATCCATAGCCTCAACAAAAAGAGGACCGCGGATATCGGAGTGTACGTTTTTCATACGGTCTGCAATTTTAATAATCTCCATATTAAACATCTCGCTTTTCAAAAAATATATGTCTCAATTATAAACCATTTTAGTAAAAAAACAATAGTTATTTTGAAAAAAATGTATTTTTGTTATTTTACAGTACGGAGAAGTTGGTGCTGAGAATTGGTATATTTTTCAAAAGCTTAGCAAAAAAATAACTGCAACTATTACGTTGCAGTTTGTTGATAATTAATTATTGCAATCATTAATATTTAAACTTAAGCTCATCGAACTTATAATCTTGTTGCAGTATATAAAACAAAGTTTCGATATTTTCGGTATAACGGCCTTTTTCAAGAACGGACCAACTTTGTGACTTTAAGTCATATGCTCTAACTGAAAACCAAATTTTATTTTCCGATTCACTACGACAGCAAGCTCTTTTCAATTCCTCATGGTCAAAAACTAAAAATTCAGTACCGTCATTTATGTCTGCAAATTTTTGAGTAGCCACATAATTCATTATAGCAGGTTCTGATTTAAACAGAGGAATAACAAGAATAAGAGCAAATGTTAAGGTGGAAACAGCTGAAAGCGCCATAATAGCAAGAGGCACAATTGCAATTGACCAATCAGCAGAAGTGTATTCACTAAACTCCTTATCTTCAAATAATCCGTCTGTTGCAAAAAAAGTAATTAATAATATGGCTAAACTCAACAGTGTTCCAGTAAGGCAAATTTTAGTTCTTTTGTTATTAAACATATATTTTATCTCCAAAATGTAATGCTAAAATATTATATCAAAAAAATAAAAGAACTACAACAGTAAAGATGCAGTTCTTTTTGGTGCGGATAACAGGACTTGAACCTGCACACCTTGCGATACAAGAACCTAAATCTTGCGTGTCTGCCAATTCCACCATATCCGCATATTTTAATAATTATATCATAAAAGAATAGATTGTCAAGCTAATAAAAATGCATTTTATTTCGACTATTTTCAAAATAATATTGACCTTTTCGTTTTTTTAGTATAAAATAAATGTGTATATTCTGCACGAAGTTGTTATTATGTGCAGTACCGTAGGGTATGAAAGGAATCTCTTATGAACAAAGTAACCATTATCGGCACAGGCAGTGTCGGCTCAACAATTGCATATACACTTACTGTTGCAAATATTGCCACAGAAATTATTATGATAGACATCAACGGCGATAAGGCTATCGGTGAGGCTATTGATATCCGTCAGGGTACACCTTACACAGGCTCATGCTATGTTTATGCAGGTGATTACAGCGATGCAGTTGACTCAAACATTGTTATTATCACATCAGGTGTTGCAAGAAAGCCAGGTCAGACCCGTCTTGAGCTTGCTCAGACCAATGTCAACATTCTCAAGAGCATCATTCCTCAGATTACAAAATATGCTCCCGATGCTACATACATTATCGTAAGCAACCCTGTTGATATTCTTACATATACCTTCTGCAAATGCTCAGGTATTCCTGAGGAGAGAATTATCGGTTCAGGTACTATTCTTGATACCTCAAGACTCAGAACACATATCTCACAGCACTTCTCAGTAAGTCAGCAGAATGTTCATGCTTATGTACTCGGTGAACACGGCGATTCAAGCTTTATTCCCTGGTCACTTGCAAATATTTCAAATGTACCCACAAGCAAATATCACGAGGCTGTTACCAACAAGATATATGAGCCTATCGATAAAGAAAGAGAGCTCGAGTACGTAAGAAAATCAGGCGCTGATGTTATCGGCAGAAAAGGCGCAACCTTCTATGCTGTATCAGCTTCGGTTTGCCATATCTGCAAGTGCCTTCTCAGCGGTTTTGATACTCCTCTTACCGTATCAACTATGCTTCACGGCGAATACGGTATAGATGATGTTTGTCTGAGCCTTCTCAATATTGTAGGTAAAGGTAAGGTAAACGGTAAGGTTATTCTCGACCTTAACGAAAAGGAAATCGCAGAGCTTAAGGCAAGTGCCGAAAGCCTTAAGGAAATCATCAGAAATACAGAGATATAATCTTTTGCAGAGGAGAGAAAACTTTCCTCTGCTTTTTATTTTTCTTTTCAAAGTTTTTCTTGACAAAGAGAATGATAAATAGTAAAATATATGATGTTAAATAAAATATTAAAGACGATGACGAAAGAAACCGTCATGGCATCTTTTCAGAGAGAGAGGGCAGGTGGAAGCCTCTTAAGTTTGCCGTGAATGTGTCGCTGCTTTCAACAGTTGCTCCCGAAAGGGAAGCCGTAGAGTCTGCGTTAAGGACTATAAGAGTGGTGCTTTTGCACAATTCGGGTGGTACCGCGAGTAAGCCTCGTCCTGAAAATTTTACAGGACAGGCTTTTTTTAATGCAGAATGCAGAGTGCATAATGCAGAATTCAGGAGGTGTTGTATGGCAAACATCATTGAGGATAAAAGCTTTGAATTTGCTGTTAGAATTGTTAATCTGTACAAGTTCTTGAATTTTGAAAAGAAAGAGTATGTTATATCGAAGCAGTTATTGAGATGTGGAACAAGCATCGGTGCCAATATAGCAGAAGCCCAGAGAGGACAGATAACTCCGGATTTTAATACGAAAATGAACAATGCATTGAAAGAGGCTAATGAAACACAATATTGGTTGAGATTGTTACATCGTACGGAATATATTACAAATCAAGAATTTTCAAGCCTGAATAAGGATATCGATGAAATCATTTCTATATTGGTTTCCATATGTAAGAAAACAAATACAAAGTAATTTAATCAATAGTTTTGAGGTTGCTCGCATTTACTTAGGCGGTGCTTAATTGAAAAGATATTTCAACTTTAATCGGATAAGTTCGGAGCGAAGCGACCCTTAATTCTGCATTATGCATTTTGCATTCTGCATTATATATACGAATCTAAAAATGAAAGGATAAATTATTATGAAATGGATGGGTCTCAATGAGATAAGAGAAAAGTATCTCGCATTTTTTGAAAGCAAGGAGCATTTAAGACTTCCCAGCTTCTCCCTTGTACCTCAGGGCGATAAGAGTATTCTTCTTATCAACGCAGGTATGACTCCTATGAAAAAATACTTCACAGGTGAGGTTACACCTCCCAGCAAGAGAGTAACAACCTGTCAGAAGTGCATCCGTACACCCGATATTGAAAATGTAGGTAAGACTGCTCGTCACGGCACATATTTTGAAATGCTCGGTAACTTCTCATTCGGTGATTATTTCAAGAGAGAAGCTACAGCCTGGGCTTGGGAATTCTTTACAAAGGTAATGGAAATCCCTGAGGAGCTTCTTTATGTCAGCGTATATCTTGATGACGATGAGGCTTATGATATCTGGACTAAAGAGGTTGGTGTTGACCCCGCACATATGGTTCGCTTCGGCAAGGAGGATAACTTCTGGGAGCACGGTGCAGGTCCCTGCGGTCCTTGCTCAGAAATCTATTTCGACAGAGGTCCTTCAAAGGGTTGCGGCAGCCCTGACTGTAAGGTAGGCTGTGACTGTGACAGATTCATCGAAGTATGGAATCTCGTATTCACACAGTTTGAAAACGACGGTAACAACAACTACACAAGACTTAAGAATCCCAACATTGATACAGGTATGGGTCTTGAGAGACTTGCTTGCGTAATGCAGGATGTTGACAATCTCTTCGAGGTTGACACAGTACAGAACATTATGAAGCACATCATCAGAATTGCAGGCATCAATTATCACGATGATGCAAACAAGGATATCTCACTTCGTGTTATCACTGACCACATCAGAAGCACAACCTTTATGGTAGGCGACGGCGTAACACCCTCAAACAGCGGCAGAGGCTATGTGCTCAGACGACTTCTCCGTCGTGCAGCAAGACACGGCAGACTCATCGGTATAGGCAGACCCTTCCTTGCAGAGGTTTGTGAAACAGTTATCGCTGAAAATGCAAATGCATATCCCAACCTTGTTGAAAAGATGGATTACATCAAAACTGTTATCGCTAACGAGGAGCAGAGCTTCTATAAGACAATCGACTCAGGTCTCGGTCTTTTAAATGAAATGATGGAGAAGAGTCAGGGCGGTGTGCTTTCAGGTGAAGATGCATTCAAGCTTCAGGATACCTACGGATTCCCCATTGACCTTACAAAAGAAATCGCAGCTGAAAAGAATATGACAGTTGACGAAGAAAAGTTCAGAGCTCTCGTTGAAGAAGCTAGACAGAAGGCTAAGGCGGCTAAGCGTGATGCTGCCGACAGCGACTGGAGAAACTCAGGCGTATCACTCAAGGATATCGCAACTACCGAGTTTACAGGCTATTCAGAAAATAATACCGAAGCAACAGTTGTGGCTATTATATCTGAGGGCGAAAGAAAAGATATTATCGAAGACGGTGCAGATGCAGTTATCGTACTCGATAAGACTTCATTCTATGCTGAAAGCGGCGGTCAGGTAGGCGACTGCGGTGTTATCACTATCGGCGACAGCACATTTGAGGTTTCCAAGACAACTAAAGATGCAGACGGTGTTGTTCTTCATCAGGGTACTCTTACAGGTGAGAGCATAAAGGTCGGTGACAAGGCAACCGCAACATACTGCGACAAAAACAGAAAAGCTACAATGAGAAACCACACCTCAGCTCATCTTCTTCAGGCTGCACTTCGTGAAGTGCTTGGCTCACATGTTGAGCAGGCAGGTCAGCTTGTTGACAGTGAACTCTGCCGTTTCGACTTCGTTCACTTCTCAGCTATGACTAAAGAAGAAATCAAGTCTGTTGAAGACAGAGTAAATGAAATAATCCTCGAGGGCATCGAACTTCTTATTAAAGAAATGCCTATCGATGAAGCTAAGGCTATGGGTGCAATGGCTCTCTTCTCAGAAAAGTATGGTGACACAGTACGCGTTGTAAAAGCAGGTGACTTCTCAACAGAGCTTTGCGGTGGTACTCACGTAGATAACACAGGCAAAATCGGTCTATTCAAGATTCTCGCTGAATCATCAGTTGCAGCAGGTGTAAGAAGAATCGAAGCTGTTACAGGTGCTAATGTTATGAAGTTCATCGACAGCAAGCTCAGTCTCATTGCGGACACTGCCGTAGCTTTAAAGGCTGCTAATGCCAACGACCTTGCAACAAAGGCTCAGAGTGTAATGGCTGACCTTAAGGCGAAGGAAAAGGAAATTGAAAAGCTTTCAGGTGTACTTGCAAACATCAAGACAGAGTCAATGCTTTCAAATGCAAAGCAGGTTGGCTCAGTAATGCTTGTTACTGCTTTCCTTGACGACACAACTCCCGACGAGCTCAGAAATATGTGTGACCTTGTAAAGAGCAAGGGTGACAACTTTGTGGGTGTAATCGCAGGTGTTCAGAAAGCTAAGGGCACAGGTAATATCTGTGTTTGCTGCGGTAAAGAAGCTGTAGCTGCAGGTGCTCACTCAGGCAATCTTGCAAGAGAGGTTGCAAAATTAGCAGGCGGTTCAGGTGGCGGTAAGCCCGACAGCGCTATGGCCGGTGCCAAGGATGTAAACGCACTTCCCGAGGCTGTAAACAAGGCTGAAGAACTCCTTAGCGGTATGCTTAAATAACTCCGCATTTTTGGTTACTTTTTTGTGCGGTAGCAAAAAGTAACGCCCGCACGGCGAGTGCATTACAAAAAGATAAACAGTGGGGGAGTGAAGTTCTTTACTTCCCCATAAGAAGATAAAAGGAGAAAAAATTATGAGAAAAATAATGGTTTTATGCATATTTATATTAGCATTTTCACTGGTTTTCTCTTTTGGTGCAGGTGCAGTGGATTATCCGTTTTACAGTATTGAGATTGACGATGATTTTTATCCGGATTTAGAAAACACCGACACTTCATCGCTTTGGTCTAATGACAACGGTAGCAGTATTAACATTTCAATATCGCCTAATAGCGGAATAGATTTTAACTCAATATCAAATGCCGAAACCGAAATACTTACCAAGCAGATTGAAGCTACTTATGAAAATCTTGAGTTAGACTCAGTTAAAAAAGTAAAGGGCTTAAAAGGTGAGTTCTGTTCAAGACCGAGCTTTAATTACACTTTGGTTTTTTCGGTCAATAATATGAACTATTCTGTTGAAGGTTTCATTTTTACTGCCGAAAACTATCTTTACACAGTTGAAACCTCAAGTGCCACTCAAAGTGACAGAGATGACATAAATGATATGCTGAATTCCTTCAGTTTGCCTGAGAAAATTAGTTATGATGAAAATGATGTTGTGTTAGATGAAGGCGACGGAGAAATCAAGTTTGTGAGCGAAGACGGTGTTGTCTCTTTTGATTTGCCGTCAGGATTTGTTGAACAGACAGCAGTTGCACCGCTTGAAAAGCAGTGGAATAAAAACGATGCAAGTATTTCAGTAGCATTCTTAACGATGGAAAATACAACAAAAACATCTATGATAAATCTTTCAGGTGAAGATCTTAATGAAATTGCAGTTGAATTTGCTGAGAGTGCAGGTGCAAATGCTGAGGAAACTACCGTTGAAAATGTTACTGTGAACGGTTACGACGGTATAAAAATTAAAACCAAAATCAAGACATTGGGCTTGACCGCCGATACTGATGTTTATTCTTTTGCAACGGCAGATTCAGTGATATTCATCTATTTTTACCGTTATAGCGAGGGTGATGAAAAAATCTTTGAGGATATTCTAAATAGTCTTTCAATAGGCGATGAGCTTCTTACTAAAAGCGGTAACAGCTTTATTTATACAGGAACACTTACAGGTGCATTAGTGGGTGCTATAGTAGGTGCACTTGTTGGTATTGTACTGAAAAAAAAGAAGAAAAAAGGTTCTGTCGATACAAATTCAGGCACAGATTTCACAGTGCGCCCTCAAATATAATTGATATTAAATAAAAGGAGAAAAAATTATGGATTGCATTTTTTGTAAGATTGTAAAGGGTGATATCCCCTCAAATAAGGTTTATGAAGACGATACAGTGCTCGCTTTTCACGATATCGCACCTCAGATGCCCGTACACGTTATAGTTATCCCTAAGACCCACATTGAGTCCGCGGCTGAAATCACAGCAGAAAACAGCGCTGTTATCAGCCATGTATTTGAAGTTATTGCTAAGATTGCAAAAGACTTAGGTCTTGATAACGGCTTCAGAGTTATCAATAACTGCGGTGAAGACGGCGGTCAGACAGTTAAGCATATTCACTTCCACATTCTCGGCGGTGAAAAATTAGGCGAAAAGCTCGTTAAATAATCGGGAGGTAACAGATATGGCAACGTACAAAATGACAATAGCAGGTCTCGAAAGAGAACTGCCTATCTGTAAAGTAAACGACAAGCTCGACATTGCAGGCTTTGTAATTTTCGGTGATGTTGAAATGACAGTTGCAGCAGCAGGCGAGCTTCTTAAAAAGTGTCCCGAGTTTGATTTTATTGTTGCTCCCGAGGCAAAGGCTATTCCTCTTGCTCACGAAATGGCAAGACAGAGCGGCAAGCCTTATTTCATCTGCCGTAAGGGTGCTAAGCTCTATATGCAGTCACCCGTCAGCGTAAATGTGCGCTCGATCACAACAGATAAAGAGCAGACTCTCTTTATGGATTCACTCGAGGGTGAACAGCTCAGAGGTAAAAGAGTTATTATTCTTGACGATGTTATCAGCACAGGCGAGTCTCTTCTTGCAGTAAGAAAGCTCATTGAGCAGTTTGATGCAGATATAGTTGCTCAGGCAGCTATTCTTGCAGAGGGTGATGCGATCGGTCGTGAGGATATTACATATCTTGCGCCCCTGCCTTTGTTTGATAAGAATGGAAACCCCTTAGAATAATAAATTGACGGACGGTTGAAAAAACCGTCCGTTTTTGTAG
>JAGBSR010000248.1 GCA_017631745.1 Clostridia bacterium
AGGTTGACAGGGTGGTTGAGAGGCAGATTCCATATGGGGAATGTCTCAAATTTTGCATAGCCTGCTTCGATACCCTTGAGATGCTCATGATAAAGCTGTGACAGGCAAACCGCCATCTTGCCGCTACCGGGGCCCGGTGCTGTTACAACGACGATGTTTCTTTCGGTTTCAACATATTCGTTTTTGCCGTAACCCTCGTCAGAAACAATAAGAGGCACATTTGAGGGGTACCCTGCGATTTTATAGTGAGTGAAAACCTTGATGCCCAGCTTACGGAGATTTTCCTTGAAATTATCAGCTGCACCCTGACCGTCATACTGAGTGATAACAACAGAGCCCACATAAAGACCCACGCTTCTGAAAAGGTCAATGAGTCTGAGAACTTCTTTGTCGTATGAGATATTGAGGTCACGACGAAGCTTCTTTTCTTCGATAGCCTTGGCACTTACAGCGATAACAATTTCAGCCTCATCCTTGAGCTGTAAAAGCATCTTGAGTTTACTGTCAGGCTCAAAGCCGGGCAGTACTCTTGCGGCGTGGTGGTCGTCAAAGAGCTTACCGCCGAATTCAAGATAGAGCTTACCGCCAAACTGAGACAGACGTTTTCTAATCTGCTCAGACTGTGTTGTGATGTATTGATTATTGTCAAATCCAATCTTTTTCATTTTAAATACACCCCTTGGAAAAACTACAAACATTAATATAACATAAATCGATATTTTTTTCAATAATAAAACTGTACATTCTTATAGTAATTATTGTATAATAATTGCACAATAAACATTGGAAGTGAAAATTATGAGAGATAAATATAAGAGACTTTATGCCGAGGCTAACCGCATTATCGGCGACAAGACTCCTCTTAAAAAGGACTGCGGACAGATATGCGGCGGTGAGTGCTGTAAGGGTGACAGTGAAACAGGTATGCTTTTGTTCCCTTTTGAAGAAAGTGCTTTTACCGTAAAAGAAAAGGACGGGGTACGACTTTGTGTATGTGAGGGTAGTTGCAACAGATATGAAAGACCGCTTTCCTGCAGGATTTTTCCTTTTTTTCCATATGTTAATGCTGAGGGCAAAATCAAGGTTATACCCGATATCCGCGGTGTGAATGTCTGTCCCCTCGTGTCAAATTTCAATGATGTCAGGTTCGACAGAGGCTTTCTTTACAGAGTTAAAAAGGTCGGCAGATTATTGTACGCGGATGAAGCGTGCCGAAAATTTTTAGAGGAAACCAGCCGCGAAATTGACATTCTTATTGCTTTAACGGAACTATAACCCCTTCGCAACAGATTGTGTCGCGAGTTTTCGGATAAAATATCGTGACTTTGCTACCCACATATAGTAAAATGTAGGTGTCGGAAGCGACTCAGACTGCTTTCAACGAAAGGATGATAATATGTCGAAGATTTCAAAAAACATCAAGCAACTGAGAACCGAAAAGGGTTTCACTCAGGATTTGCTTGCAGAAAAAATCAATATTACCCGTCAGGCTGTTTCAAGCTGGGAAAATGACAGAACACAGCCGGATGTTGAAATGCTCAGCAAGCTTGCTGAGGTGTTGGAGGTAAGCTTAGAAGAGCTCATCTACGGCAAAAAGAGAAATACCACTCTCGAGCTTGAAAAACAAAGCTATAACAGCACCGTTACAATTGTATTTTCAATTTTAGGTGCACTTTTAGTCGGTGTCGGTCTTGTGCTCATATTTGTTACCTTCTGGCAGGAGATGCCTCTTTTAATCAAAGGCGTACTGTCATTTGTACCTCTTCTTGCAGGTCAGGCATCGGGACTGTTTGTATTATACAAGAAAAAAGATAAAGCACCCTGGTGCGAGGGTGGCAGTGTACTCTGGACAGCAGGTGTAGCTGCAACCCTGACTATGATTTATAATATTTTTGACCTTAGCATTGATTGGACAAATGTACTTATTCTCATTGCGGTGTCGGTTGTGCCTGTTATCGGGGTTCTTCGCAGTGTAGCACCCTTGGTTGTTTATTACGGCTGCAGTATCTGTTGGGGCGTTGCGGTTTATGAAGACACAGAGTCACTGCTTGTTATTTTTGCAACGGCTATGCTTGTTGCTCTGGGCTGTGTCTATACGAGCTGTCTTCTCAAGGCAGAAAAGAAAAGCCACCGAAGCATTTTCGCTCAGTGGATAAGTGTGATCGCAGTGACGGCTTATGTGTGTATGATAGGTATGGGTATAGACACTATGCCTTTATTCGTTGCAGGTTTTATGGCAATTGCAATATGTCTTTATCTTCTTTCATTCAAAGACGCAGATATGGCAATGCCTTATAAAATCCCGGGTCTTTTCATCACAGCTTTTCTTATGTTCTTGTCTTCATCAATTTATTTTGATTATGTAAAGGCTGAGATATATAACATTATGTATGTTGCTGTCTGCTTTATCGCTGTGGCACTGACAGGTCTTCTGACAATCAAAAAAGCAAAAGATAATTTCTCAATGGGATACATTGCCGTGGTTATTGTCTTCTATGCTATATATATTGCAAGTCTCTATGCTATGGGTGACAGCTATAAGTCAGATATCGCAGACACATTTATCACTGTACTCAAAGCTCCTGCTTTTATCGCATATATCCTGATGATAATTTCAGGGGCAAGAGAAAAGAAGCTTATGCCTATCAACTTAGGCTTTATAGGTGTTGCAGGCCTTGTGATGGTTATTGTATATCAGTCAGGTCTTTCAATGCTGGGCAACGGTATAATGCTTCTCATTTTCGGCGGAGTGCTGCTTGCAATCAACTTTAAAATTTCAAAAGCTAAACAGAAAACACCTGCCATAGAAAATAACAAGGAGGTGGAATATGATGAAAAATAAAAAGCTTAAGCTTATTATAATACTTGTTCTTGTTATTCAGATTATTCTGCCTGCAGGTATGCTGGGCTATCACTATTCGGTTTATAACTATGCTCTTGAGAACACTCCCGACTTCAAGTTTTATCTGTCATATTTTGATTTGTATTCCTACGGTGACAATGATGAGATAATCTATGATGATGAGGATAAAAACGATGTGCTGTATTTTGATATAGCATACAGATATTACAGGGAAGATATGTTTGTTACGGTTGATGAAAACGGCTTTGCGAAAATAAGCAATGCACAAAACAAAAAGAATAACAAGCATTGGTTCTCCTTTGACAACTATAACAAGATGGGCTCCTTCAGTCAGGCTGAGGGCGAATTCACCTATGTTGAAACCGAAGAAGTAAAGAAAATTATGAGCGAGTGGAAAGACAAATATTTTGACATTTCAGGTGTGGAAGAAATAGAATTAAAAGGCGGAAATGCCGTATATATCACAGCTAAAGTTTATAAAGGCGTATTCATTCCCACGGCAGTGTACAAAGACAATGTCAAGATTATAGAAATAGCTGCAAAAAAATAATCATTACAAAAATATGACAATTTTATCATAAATCTTTACTTTTGTGATTAATAGTATTATAATACCTTCTGCAATAAGTAGAAGGTATTATTATTTTAACATATGGATGGTAACTGTTATGAGTAATATAGTTGACTCAAAGAAAGGCATCCCCTCGGTTGAGGTTATTTTATGGTGGGTTATAAGAACAGTGCTTGCTGTGGGTATTTTTACAGCGGCAACAACACCAAAAAAGTTAATGGTACTCGGCGCACTTTTATCAACATTTATAGTGAGTGCTGCCAAAAAAATATTTGCAAAAACTGAGTTTTTCTCAGACTTGAGCTACAGACTGCAGACCTGCATCTGTCTCGTTGCCCTTTCTGGCTCGGGTATCGGCTTCGGCTTCGGAGTTTTTCAGCTGTTCCCCGAGTATGATGTACCCCTTAGTCTTTTCGGTGGTATGGTCGGTACGGCAATAGGTTATTACATAAGCATTGCTTTCAGAAAGCCGTTTACAAGAAAGGGCTTCAACTATACGGCGATTATGTCGTTCTGCATTTCAAATTCCTTTGTTATTTTTAAAGAGGTTACTCAGTTCTGGATTGATTTTTACACCGGCAGCACTTTAGTCGGCTGTGTAAATGTCAGCGATGACCATTGGCTTATCAAGCTGGTTGGCCCTATGCTCAGCCTGCCCGAACACAGAGTGCTTTACGATTTCAGCGAAGATGTTACACTGACAGTTGTCGGCACTATAATTGCAACAGCTGTGCTTTATATCAGGCTCATAATTAAAAACAGAGAAGTCTTTGCTATAAACAAAAATGCAGGCAATCAGTTAAAAGAGCTTTTCAGTAACTTCCCTGCAAGATGTAAAGAAAAAATCGCTCTTGAAATTAAAAAGGTCAGAGAGCAGACTAATATATGTGATATACTTTTATGGTGGTGCACAAGAATTGTGGTGCTTTACGCCGTCATCACATTTGAAAACAGAGCTGAGGCTACACTTCTTCTCGTGGTTTCTCTCGGTAC
>JAGBSR010000249.1 GCA_017631745.1 Clostridia bacterium
AGAGTAGGAAAAATAAGCTGAATAAACAGAGAAAGGATTTGACTTTTATGCAGTACAATTCAAAATTTGTAAAAGAAGGTCTCACCTTCGACGACGTCCTTCTGATTCCCGCAGAATCCAATGTTCTTCCCGCAGATGTTAGCCTTGAAACACAGCTGACAAAGAACATCAGACTCAACATCCCCATGATGACAGCCGCTATGGATACTGTAACAGAATCAAGAATGGCTATTGCTATCGCTCGTGAAGGCGGTCTCGGTGTAATCCACAAGAATATGACAATCGAAGAGCAAGTTAAGGAAGTTGACCGTGTTAAGAGAAGCGAAAACGGTATTATTGCTAACCCCTTCTTCTTAGGTCCCGAAAACTATGTTTATGAAGCTGAAAATATAATGCACACCTACCGCATTTCAGGTGTACCCGTTTGTGAAAACGGTAAGCTTGTAGGTATTATCACAAACCGTGATCTTCGCTTCCTTTCAGATTACAACATTCCCATCAAGGAAGTTATGACAAAAGACAACCTTGTTACAGCTCCCTTCGGCACAACACTTGACGAAGCTAAGCTTATCCTTATGAAGCATAAGATTGAAAAGCTTCCCCTCGTTGATGAAACAGGAGCACTCAAGGGTCTTGTAACAATCAAGGATATTGAAAAGGCTGTTCAGTACCCCACATCAGCCCGTGACTCAGAAGGCAGACTTCTCTGTGCTGCAGCTCTCGGTGCAACTCAGGACGTACTTGACAGAGCCGCTCCCCTTGTTGCTGCAGGTGTTGACGCTTTCGTTCTTGACTCGGCACACGGCCACAGCCAGAACATTCTCAAGGCTGTATCAAAGGTTAAGGCTGCATTCCCCAACATTTCACTTATTGCAGGTAATGTTGCAACTGCTGAAGCTACAAAGGCTCTTATCGAAGCAGGTGCTGACTGTGTTAAGGTTGGTATCGGCCCCGGCTCAATCTGTACAACACGTATCGTTGCAGGTATCGGCGTACCCCAGATTACAGCAATCAACGACTGTGCTGAAATGGCTGCCAAGTACGGCATCAATGTTATCGGCGACGGCGGTATCAAATATTCAGGTGAAATTGTTAAGGCAATCGCTGCAGGTGCTTCAGCAATCATGGTTGGTTCACTTGTTGCAGGCTGTGAAGAATCACCCTCAGAAACAGAAATCTATCAGGGTAGAAAATATAAGGTTTACCGTGGTATGGGTTCAATTGCAGCTATGAACAAGGGCAGCAAGGACAGATACTTCCAGGCTAACCACAAGAAGCTCGTTCCCGAAGGCGTAGAAGGCCGTGTACCTTACAAGGGAACTCTCAGCGAAACCGTATATCAGATGATGGGCGGTCTTCGTGCAGGTATGGGTTACTGCGGTTGTGCAACAATCGACGAGCTCAAAGAAAAGACCCAGTTCATCCGCATCACAAATGCAGGTCTTATCGAGAGCCATCCCCACGATATTTCAATTACAAAAGAAGCTCCCAACTATTCAATGGGCAACAACTGAGCAAATTCGAAATTGCAATAAAATTAAGGCGTGTAGGTTAAATCCTACCCGCCTTTTTGTTTTGTTGGGACGCGGGAAAACCTGCCGTTTTTGCTTTGCTATGGCGCGTACCGAACAAAATAAAATAAAAGCTGATTAAATTTTTGTTATTAATGTATATAAGCATTGACATAAATGGCGTTTTTTGCTAAAATAGAGTCGTATAACTATAGGTATCGTTGCGCACTTTTGCCGGCGGATACTTAAACAAAAGGAGGATATACATGACAGATGCAAAAACCTTAGCATATATCAATATGTATGCTATTCTCGGCACACTCGAAAATCTTTGCGAGCTTGACAGTGAAGCCAGTGCGCTTGTAATGACAAAGAAGCCCGTTTCAATTGCTCTTGCAGTTACAGACGGCCCCAGCGCTACAATCACTTTCAAAAACGGCAGATGCAGAATGGAACAGGGTATCAAAGATTGCGACGTTCTTCTTCCCTTCTCATCATGCGAAAAATTCAACGGCCTTATTGACGGCACAGTTACACCTATCCCTGCAAAGGGCTTCTCAAAAATAGGTTTCCTTCTCAATAAGTTCACTCCCCTTACAGATAAGCTTTCAGCTTACCTCAGACCCAGCGAAGAAGACCTCAAGGACGACAAGTTCTTCGAGATCAGCACTAAGCTTATGTTCTATGTTATCACTGTAGCTCTTTCACAGATCGGTAACAATGACGCTATCGGTACATTCAGCGCAAGCCTCATTGATGACGGTGTTGTTGAAGTTTCAATCAAGGACTGTGTAAGTGCACAGATCGTTGTTAAGAATCATCACATGGTTACAATCAAAGAGAAACCCGCTAAGTTCCGCGCAAAGATGGAATTTGACAATATCCGTCTTGCAAGAGACCTCTTTGACGGTAAGGTTAATGCTGTTGCTTCAATCGGTGACGGCTCAGTTACAATCGTCGGTCTTGTTAGTATGATAGATAACATCAACAGAATACTCGACAGAGTAGCTCTGTATCTTGCATAAGGAGGTATAATCATGAGTTTCCCCGTTTATAAATATGATAAAAGCACAGAGCTTTTCAAGAGAGCAACAAAGGTTATTCCTTCAGGTATCTACGGCCACCTCGGCCCCGCAGAAGGTCAGTTTATTCCCGTAAGCAAATGGCCCTTGTTTGCTGAAAAGGCAAAGGGTACATATATCTGGGACGTAGACGGCAATAAGTTCATCGACTATATGTGCGCATACGGTCCCAACGTACTCGGTTACTGTGACCCCGACGTAGATGCTGCAGCTGCTAAGCAGACAGCTCTCGGTAACTGCACAACTCAGCCCGGTAAGGTAATGCTTGAATGTGCTGAGCTTCTTGTAGACACTGTTGCAACTGCTGACTGGGCATTCTTTGCAAAGAACGGTAATGACGCTACTCAGGGCGCTATTATGTGCGCAAGAGCATACACACACCGTAAGAAGGTTATTATGTTCAAGGGCTACTACCACGGCGTATCACCCTGGTGTCAGAAAATTGACTATCCCGGCGTAATTCCCGAAGATGTAGCTAACAACATTATGCTTCCCTGGAATGATATTCCTCTTCTTGAGAAGACAATTGCTGAAAATAAAAACGAAATTGCTTGTATCATAGCTCAGCCCTATGACCACTGTAATTTCCACGACAACTCATTCCCTGAAAAGGGCTTCTGGCAGCAGGTAAGAAAGATCTGTACAGATAACGACATCGTTCTTATCATCGACG
>JAGBSR010000250.1 GCA_017631745.1 Clostridia bacterium
GAAAGCTACAGCCACGAGGAGCTCCCCGTGCTTCTTAAAGAGGCAAGCGATAAAGGTCTTGACCTTTTCGTTGTCACCGACTCTCACGACTACCCCGATTTCAAGGTTCACGAAATCGACGAAAAAGGCAAGAAAATTCCTGCTGCGCCTCATCTTCCCAGAGAAGAGGTTATGCCCTTATATTATCCCTTCGGCAGAAGCAAGGGCTTTGACACCTTCACCGATGACACAACCTACATAGCAGAAATTCTTCCCGGACTCTATTATATTGCTATGGGCTATCATTTCGACTCTCAGGGCCGCGGCTCGGTATTTTCAGATGAGCTTATGGCTTGGGTCAAGAGCCACGTCGAAAAGATAAAAGAAAAGGGCGGCACTGTTATCTGCGGTACTCACAGACCTATTGTTGCTCCCTCACCTGCTTATGAAATTATGGGCAAGGGCAACACATTTTTCGGTGGCGAGCAAAGAGCAAAGGAGCTTGCCGATATGGGTGTAAGACTCTTTTTCAGCGGTCACACTCACATTCAGTGTATGAAAGAAATTGTCAGCGCCAACGGCAATAAGATTTACAGTGTGCAGACCTCATCTCTTGCAGGCTTCCCGCCGAAGATGAGAAAAATCACCATCGATACCGACAAGGGCACTGCGGACATCCGCACAATCGATCTCGATCTTCCCGAGCTTGAGCTTGGTATGAGCTTTACTGAATATACAAGACAAGGCTTCCTCGGCATCATCGAGGGCATCCCCTACAATATGGAGCACGACATTGAAGCTTTCCTTAATACCGACGGCGGTATATCTCTGCCTAAGGATTTAATCCGCAAGCATCCTAAGGTTGTGATGTTCCTTGGCAAAAAGCTCAACGGTCTCACCTACGGCAAGATAGCAAAGTTCTCTAAAAAATATCACAGCTTAAAGGAAAGCGACTACAAGGATGTTGCTGACAAGCAGTTCGTCAAGCTTATCTTCGAGCTTGTAGGCAACCTTTACCGCGGCAATGCAGCTTACTCTCCCGACACTGTGGAATATAAAATCACAATCGGTACTATGAAAAAGCTCGAGAAGCTCCTTGCAACCTTCCGTGTTGACATCAAAAACACTCTTAGCGGATACACCCTGACAGAGGTTATTGAGCCCTTGCTTTACAACAGCGGTCTCGACGACGACAATGTTACGGTTGATATCAGATAACCGCTTATAGAAAAAAACACCCCTGACAAAAGTCAGGGGATAATTTTTTATCAGAATCTCTTCCAGAAATCCACACCCCAGGGGTGCTTCTGCTCTTCCCATTCGTCACGGTGGCGAAGTATCTTTTCTCGCATTTCCTGCACCTTGGCCTTGTAATTTTCATCTTCGGCAAGATTTTTCGTCTCCCAGGGGTCATTTTTTATATCATAGAGGAATGTCCATTTATCTTCCTCTTCGTCGCCGTTGCGGTACTCAATAAGCTTGTAGTTTTCGTCCTTTACACCGCGCACAAACTTATCAAAAATAAGATACAGCTCGTCTCTGAAGCTTTCTCCGTGCTCACCGTCAAGAAGCTCTGCAAAGCTTTTGCCGTCAACGGACTCAGGTATGGCAATTCCTGCTTTTTCGCAAAGAGTCGGGAAAATATCATAAAGATAAACATATGCATCATTTCTCTTGTTTTCAGCAATACCGGGACCCGCCATAATAAGGGGTATGCGCACTCCGTGCTCGTAGATATCTTCTTTGCCTAACCATCCGTGCTGACCTACGGCAAGACCGTTGTCACCGGTAAAGACGATTATGGTGTTATCTTCCTCACCCGATTCTTTCAAGGCATCAAGGAGTCTGCCTATTTCATAATCAAGGTGGGTAATCATGGCAAAGTACTCTGCAATATGGCGCCTTATCTCTTTTTCATCGCGGGGATATGCGGCAAGGCTCTCATCGCGGTGTACCATAAGAGGATAGTTTGTATCAATAATCTGCTGAAAATTCGGCGGCAGGGTTATCTTATCCTCATCATACATTCTGCGGAATTCATCGGGCATTGTACGGGGGTCGTGAGGTGCGAGATATGCAAGATACATAAAGAAGGGGTTTTCACCCTTGGCATTCTTTCTCAGCAGGTCTATAGCGGCATCTGTCAGCAAGGTGCTGGAATGCTTGCCCGGGTCAAACTCGTCGCAATGCTGCTTCATAGGGCGGTTGTCATTGAAGAAATCCACCACGAAATTTATCACATTGTCATACTCGCCCGTCTCGTCATATCGGCAGGTCGGCACATTCCAATGGTCCCACATACCGCCGAAGAAAATCTTGGCACCCTGAGTGAAGCTTCTTGCATAAGAGGGACAGCCGTTGTGCCATTTTCCCAGCCCTATTGTTTCGTACCCGTTATTCTTGAAGGTTTCGGCAAGGGTTTTATGCTCAGCAGGTATGTTGCCGCCAAGCTCTTCAAGGTGAAAGGGGTTTCTGCCCGAAAGTATCATAGCACGGCTTGGCATACACACAGCTCCGCAGGTACCCCCTGCAATATGTGCGCGGACAAAGGCTGTGCCCCGTGAAGCGAGCCTGTCAAGATTAGGGGTGATAATTTCACTGTTACCGAGGGCGTGAATTGTATCAAAACGCTGGTCATCGGTAACTATAAACAGCACATTGGGTTTCTTATTCATAAAAGCACCGCCTTAAATCGCAATAATTCTTTTCAGTTATTATATCATATCAATATATTATTCGCAAGTTCTTGATTTTTCAAAAGCATCGTGATATACTTAGATGAATATTTTAAGAAAAGAAGATGAATATTATGAATACCACTCAGAAATACGATTACAAAAAGGCAGAAAAAGAAACCCTCGATTCATTAAAGCAGCTGGATGATAACCTCTGGATTATGAACTACAAATGTCCCTATAACCTTGACGGCATCCTCGAGCAGGGCACAAAGGGAATTTTGGATGTAGTGCGCTATCTGCAAAAGGAAATCAAGTGTCCGTCTCTCATCCCCAACCCCGACAAAGACGGCTTTGCCTGCTCAACCTTCAATGCAAAAACTCCCGAAGGTGACTATATCTTAGGCAGAAACTTTGACTACAAGGCTGCCCCCTGCCTTGTCTGCTGGACTGCACCCGAAAAGGGCTATAAAAGCATCGGTATTGTTGATACAACATTCTTTATTCACGGCACAAAATATTTCCCCATGGCAAAGGCTAAAAACCACCTTCGTGCTCTCGCTGCTCCCTACACAGCAATGGACGGCATAAACGAAAAAGGCTTCTCTATCGCAGTGCTCGAAATCAAATCCAAGGCAACCAAGCAAAGCACAGGCAAAAAGCCCTTCGTAACAATCGTTGCAATCCGTGCGGCTCTTGACAAATGCGCCACCGTGCAGGAGGCTCTCGAGCTGTTTGCATCATACGATATGCAGGACCTTCTTGGCATCAACTATCACTATCAGCTGGCTGACGCTCAGGGTAACAGCGCAATCATCGAATATGTTGACAACAAAATGGTTGTAATCAGTCAGGAAGAGGGCAAGGAAAACCTTATGCTCACAAACTACTTCCTCACTGAGGGCGGCGACAATCACGACGGCAGAGGCTACGACCGCTATGAAAAAATGGAAACAACCCTCAAGGCAAAGGGCGGTACTCTCACAGAGGACGAAGCAATGAAGCTTCTTTCAGAGGTTGTTCTTCATTACCGCCACCCCGCACTCAAGCATATGGTTATCACTCTCTGGAGTTCGGTTTATAACTGCAATGAGAAGTCAGCCCTCGTTTGTGCAGGCATGGATTACAGCAAGAAATATAAATTCTATGTTGATAAGCCCTGCCAGGTATTTGAAGCTTAAAACACAATACATATAAAAAAGTACGATGTTTGTCATCGTACTTTTTTTGTTATAAAGATAAATTATGCTTCTTTAATTACATATCTGTAGAAGTCAACTGCGGGAGCAAGTGTAGCAATATCAACATTTTCGTCAATACCGTGAACGCTGTCAAGCTGCTGCTGATTAATCTTGAAGGGTACAAAACGAATGCAGTCGTCGCAGACTCTGTTAAAGTATCTGCTGTCTGTTGCAGCATTCATAATATAGGGAACGGGTCTGTATTCGGGGAAAATCTCTTTAACTGCTTTTTCAATAAAGCGGAAAATCTCACCCTTGAAGTCTGTGATACCTGACTCGATACCGTCGTCGGTAACGATTGTTTCGATATCGTATTTCTTAGCAAGGGCTGCAATAGCATCAACACTTGACTTCTTGCCCTGATGATGTGAGAAGCGCATATTACCCACTACCCATGCTTCCTGAGGAATAACATTTGTGCCGTCTGAGCCCTTGCTCATTGTAAAGGCAAGAGTAGTTCTAAGAAGAGCAGCACCCGCAGGTGAAATAGCAGGCATTACCTTCTTGAGTACGGGCTTGAAGGCATTTACATTACCGCAGGCTGTTTTCATAATGCCGCTCATTGTGGGAGCGAAGCGTGAAAGCATTTCCTTGACTGTATCTGACATATAAACATCAAAGCATTCAGCCTTTTCAGCCTCAGCCATAAATTTGCCGAGACGAACAAGCGGAGTATTTTTACCGGGAGCTGATGCATGACCGCCGTTTGATTTAGCAATAAACTTAAGGTCAACATAGCCCTTTTCACCAACACCGATCATTGCAAAGGTACCCTTAGCACCGCCGATAGGCTCGGGTAAAATCATACCGCCCTCATCAAGCACCATATGGAATCTGATGTTTCTTTTTTCTAATTCGCGTGAGATAGCATCGCCACCCTCACCGCCGATTTCTTCTGTGCAGGCTGTAACGAAATATACATCTCTTTTAGGTGTGAAGCCCTCGCTGATAAGCTCCTCTGCAGCCTGCATCATCATTGCAAGACCGCCCTTTGTGTCAAGAGTACCGCGGCCCCATACCTTGCCGTCTGCGATAGCACCTGAAAAAGCAGGATGAGTCCACTCACCGCTTGCTTCAACTACGTCGTGGTGATTCATAAGCAATACGGGCTTCAATGATGAGTCAGTACCCTTCCACTTAAGCATAAGGCTGCCGTCAAATTCTTCACACTCAGCCACCTCAAAAAGCTTGGGAAAGGTTTCACGAAGGACCTTGTGAAAGCCTAAAAATTTATCGATATCCTGATGTTCTCTTGATGAAATAGTTTCAACCTGAATAAGCTTTGAAAGTATTTCAGCATACTTCATTGCGCGATTTTCGCTCATATTCTTCATCTCCTGATCAAATTATAAGCTGATTATATCACATATTACCGATAAAATAAAGGGGTTTATTGAAATACTGACCAATTAATCTGCTCAGCAAAAAATATTTACGCAGAATATTATAATTATGAAATATTCATCAATTAAACACACACTATTGAAATTGTATTCATTTTTTGTTAAACTGACTTTAACGAGGTGATTTTATGTTAAACGCAAGCTGGATACAACCTTCATATAAGCTCAGCAGGGTTTGTCCCCTTTTCAAAAAAGATTTCTCTGTCAATAAGCAGGTGGACTCTGCCGTTTTATATATCACCGCAAGAGGTGTATATGAAGCAACGCTCAACTCTCAGCGCATAGGAGATTTTATTATGGCACCGGGCTGGACAGCTTATCACAAGCGTCTGCAGGTGCAGGCCTATGATGTAACCTCTCTTTTGAAGAAAGACAACACCCTGACGTTACATCTTGCAGAAGGTTGGTTCTGGAGACTGAAAAAGCGTCAGCCAAAGGCTATAATTGCCGAGCTTCGCATAAAATATGCCGACGGCACATCAGAGAGCATCGGCACTGACAAAAGCTGGCGTGTGGCTAAAAGCAATCTGCGCTTCTGCCATTTATATAACGGTATTAAATATGACGCCTCTTATATCCCCTCTTTCAGATACAGCGCAGTAATTGCCAAGGATAACTCTCAGGACTTGCTTATACCTCAGCAGGGCGAAACCGTAAAAGAGCAAGAGCGCCTGACGGTAAAGGAAATCATCACCACACCCAAAGGTGAAACAGTCCTTGATTTCGGACAGAATCTGACAGGCTATCTTGAGTTTACCGTCAAGGCAAAAAAAGGCGATAAGGTATCCTTTTCCTTTGCTGAAATTCTCGATAAAGACGGCAACTTCTACAACAAAAATTATCGCAAGGCAAAGGCTCTTTATAAATACACCTGCAAAGACGGTCTGCAAACCTACAAGCCTAATCTTACCTTCTACGGCTTTCGCTATGTGCGCATTGATTCCTACCCTGCCGATATCGAGTCCCAAAACTTCACCGCTATTGTCGTACATAGCGAAATGAAGCGCACAGGTTACATTGAAAGCTCCGACCCGGCTCTTAATCAGTTATTCAACAACATAATCTGGGGTCAGAAGGGCAATTTTCTGGACATTCCCACCGACTGCCCTCAGCGAGATGAAAGACTCGGCTGGACAGGCGACGCTCAGGTGTTTATCCGCACTGCAAGCTATAACTATGATGTATTGAAATTCTTTAAAAAGTGGCTAAATGATATGAAAGCAGAGCAAGAGGAAAACGGAGCCGTTCCCGATTTTGTGCCCTCTATTTACCCCCACAAGCACAGAGTCAGCACCGCCTGGAGCGATGCCATAGCAATCTGCCCCTGGCAATGCTATCTCACCTACGGCGACACCGAAATTTTAGAAAGTATCTTCGAGTCCGTTTGCAAATGGGCACAGTACATTGCAAACAAAACCACCAAGCCAAACCTTTGGACAGGCGGCGACCATTATGCCGATTGGCTTGAGCTCGGTGGCAAATACGGGGCATTCAAGGGGCCCACCCGTGACGACATTGTCGCTTCGGCTTATTATGCCAACACGGTAAATCTTATTGTAAAAATGGGCAAGGTTCTCGGCAAAGATGTTTCCGGATACCAAGAGCTTCACAAAAATATCCGCTCTGCATTTATTGCTGAGTACAAGGACGACTTCCAAACTCAGACCGAGCACATAATGGCACTTCAGTTTGAGCTTACGGATAATCCTCAGGCTGTTGCAGATTCTCTTGCCGAGCTCATTCACAGGCAGGGTGATATGCTTCAGACAGGCTTTGTGGGTACCCCATATATCCTGCACGTATTATCAAAATACGGCTACAGCGAGCTTGCCTACACTCTGCTTCTCAGAAAGGAATATCCCTCGTGGCTTTATCCCATAAGCAAGGGCGCAACAACTATCTGGGAGCACTGGGACGGCATAAAGCCCAACGGCGATATATGGCCTGCTGCTATGAACTCATATAACCACTATGCATACGGTGCGGTCGGTGATTGGATGTACGGAGTTATAGCAGGCATAAACACGGTTGAGGAAGCTCCCGGCTTTAAGAGAGTTCATTTCGCCCCTACTCCCGACGAACGCATTGATTGGTTCAAGGCTGAAATAGACACTGCCTTCGGCAAGGTTTCATCACGGTGGTGGCACGAAAACGGCAGGGTACACTATGAGCTTATCACCCCCACTGATGCAACTGCAATTATCGACGGCAAGGCTTATGAGCTGTCTCCCGGCAAACACATATTCTGAAAAAAGCTCAATTAAAATAATGATGAACTGAACTACGTAAAAATTAAATGAATATAAAACAAACAATTCCCGTCATAATATTATGACAATCCGAACAGATTGCTTACAGAACTCTTATCCCATAACAATTGACAAAGATCATAAAAATACCCCTGACTGCTGAACTGCTGTCGGGGGTATTTTTCACTTAACTGTTTTATTTTCTTATTGTTCTTGCTTCAATGTTGCCGATATATAATTAATATATAAATCAAAGCTCCACAGTCTTGCATATTTCCGGAATGATAAACTCGATTTCAGGGTGATTCTTTTCTGTCAGCTTTCTGAGTCTTTCAACGCTCACATTTCTCGTTACAGGCGGAAAAGCATCGTCAAAATGGTCTACGAAAATCTTTTTCGGGCGGTAACGGTCAATGAATGCCTTTGTTTTTTCGGGCACGAATATACTGCCGCCGTTAGCCAGAATAAGCATATCTATATCGTCGGGATAGACCTCATCGGGGTACTCTCTGAATGAGCCCGTAAGGAAAATCTTTTTACCCTCAGCCTCAATTTCATATGCCACAATTTCTCCGCCCTCTGGCATTTTGCGATTCATAGCAGCCTGCCATAAAAGACGCGGAAACATAGCAATACACTTTGGAAAAACAGAAAGAATATAAAGCGGATCAAAGACAATATGTCTGAATCTGCGCGCACGGACAGTAAATTTACCGACCTGAATTACATCGTCGGGCTTGATTTCCTTAAGCTGTTTCTCGGGCACGCCCTCACCCATAAGGGTTTTCTTCGGCGTTGCCGTACAATAGATTGGTACTGTCTTATCTTTTTTTGCAAGCTCTGGAATGCTGTATATATGGTCAAAGTGACCGTGGGTGATAAACACCGCATCAAAGCCTGTAAAGCCTTCAATGGGTGTGGTTTCTATGCGCTTGTTCATTCTTACAAAGGGGTCGAAAATTATTTTTGTTTCTCCGTCATCGATGCCTATGGTAGCTGTTCCGTACCATGTAATCTTCATATTCAACATCCTCTCCGATTTTTATGAAAAACTTCTCCGTATTTTTCATAGCTTCATTATACGAAAAAATTATTTAAAAAAGCAAAAATGATTGATGAAAAATATGTAAACAATAGTCTTTACTCTGCCTTGCATAAAGCTTCAGTTTCCGATTATTTTCCTTCCACAGTCCTTATATTTGTACCGAGCCTTTTAACCCTATTGACTTTCTTTTTCCGCATGTTATGATGTAATCAGAAAATACATAGCAAAGGAGAAAATAAAAATGACATTACTTATTCTATTATTTTTATTCTATGCAGTACTTGTGCTTTTAGGCAAATTCTGATTTCGGAGGTTTTATTATGCTGTGGATATTTTGTATTATTATTTTACCCGTTGTTATATTATTTGAACTGACTAAAAAATATTAAGTTTAAAAGCCGCCACGAAAGTGACGGCTTTAGTATTTGTAATGTATTCAGGCTTATTATTTTTCAACAATCTCCACATTGCCGCTGCTTACATACTCACCGTTTTGGTAATAAGGCTCTGCATTGATGCTCACATCAGCATCGGCAGGCACATATAAAACAGCCTTCATATTCTCAGGCAAAGTAAGCCTTACATCATAACCCTCACTTGTCTTTTCATAATCGAGAGTGATCAAACCCTTTACGCTCGGCACAGTACAGCTGAGATTATCAGAGAGTGCATACTGAGGATTGATTTCTACCTTTTCATAGCCTGCTTCAATGGGTACAATGCCTGCAAAGTGCTTGCTCATAATAACGAGAGGTCCACCGCTCCAGGCGTGATTCATTGTACCCTGCCAGGAGTTCCAGAATTCCCAGAGAGTTGAGTAATCCTCATTCACCATGCCCTCATATCTGTCTTTGATTCTGTCTCTTGCTTTTTCATATTCTCCCATTTTGCAAAGAGCCTCGAGGACATAGTATTCCATATAGGGGCTTGAATTTTTAGTGGTTGTGAGCACGTTCAAAATAGTGCCGTACTGCTCTTTTGTTGCAAGGCCCGATAAAACTGCAAGGGCATTTGCTCTGTCGTCGGGCTTTTTGACATCCTCGCTCTTAACGCCCTCGTCTGTCCAGAGAGACTCATAGCCCTTTGCGATAGCCTCTTTTCTTTCGGTAATAAATGAGATATCCTCGTTCTTACCTAAGATATCAGCCATTTCCTGTGCGGCAGAAAGTGCATAATAAACCCAGGCATTTTCTATAGCTGTCATATCAGCCTTACTGCCCCAATCGGGCCAATCCCATGAGCCGCTGCGATGCACAACGAGATTGTTTTCGCCGATTTCCCAAAGCTTCAGATAATTAATAGAAGCATCATAAACCTTTTCGACGAAAGCCTTGTCACCGGTATATTCGTAGTAGGTCTTAAAACCGACAATACCTGCAAGCTGCTGCACGGGAAGCTCAAAATAGTCACCGCTTATGGGCACAACAGTCTGAAGCACCTTTGTCTCGTCAATGTGAGACAGCATAGCCTCAACACCCTTTTGATAAAGCAGATATGAGTTGCTGTCCATAGAGTACATTGTCATAATCATTTCGCTTGTGACATCGCCCCACCACTGAGCTCTTTCTCTGTCGGGACAATCCATAAAATTGTCGCGCATAGTAACATAGAGGGTACGAAGTGATTTCTGCCAAAGGGAGTTCATAAATTCATCATCGCTTATGAAGTTACCGCTGAACTCGCTGTCATATCCCGTTTCGCGGTACATAAGAGAAACAACCGTAACGCCTTTGGGTATTTTATAGGTGATATGCTCGCCGTTGAACCAGCCTAAAGCCTCAAACTCCTGCTCGCCCTCTTTGGTTATATAGGTAGTAGAAACCGCACCGATTAAAGTGTTTTCAGTTGTAATGCGGATTTTCTTGCCCTCGGGTGCTATGATTTTCAGATAGGGAGTCAGCTGAGCGTTGTATGGTATATCAACGGTGATTTTTTCACCGAAAAGCTTAGTTACCTTATAGTTTTCGTAATCTGCCGAATTCTCATAGGCTTTGAGTCCGTAATCCTTAAGGAAGGGAATTCCTCTGGGATAAAGCTTACCGTAGGCACCCTCACCGCCGAGAGCATATTCTGTGGCATTCTCCCAGGAAGATGTATCATAGTCCGCAGAAGTCCAATCACCCAAATCCTCTCTCGCATCAAACCAGATGCTGTATTCGGGGAGTCTGTAGTTAGGCGGATAAAGTTCAGAATCAACATAAGCGCTGTTTCTTTTTACCTTCCAGCTTTTGTCAGAAATTATGGTGATTCCGTCGCCTATAGCTTCGAAAATGAAACCTCCCTGACCGCTTGAGTTATAGGAATAGCTTGTTTCATTATCCCAATACCATACAAGAGCACATATACTGTTTTCGCCCTCTCTGAGATACGGAGCGATATCTATGCTGTCATAATAGCTGCTGTTTTCATCGGGACCGCGTTTCACACCGCCCTCAAAAACAACGGTTTCGTCGTTTATGTAAAGCCAATATTTTGAATCAGCTGAAATGTGAGCAATAAGTTCATCAGGAACCTTATCAAGACTCAGCTTTTTATCAAAGCACATCCAGACATTTTTTTCTGTCAGGTTGTCCTTATCCCAAATCCATTTAGCCTGCCAATCGTTTTTCGCCTCGGTAGAAATCACGCTATACTCAGGTATGCTTTCGGGTATCTCATAATCGTTTGTGAATGGCATCATCACCGCATCCCCCCAGGAAAAAATTGAAGAAATGAAAGCCGCCGCTATGGCGAGATAAGAAATAATTGTCTGCAAAATGTGCATAATATTCTCCCCCATATTATCTTTGCTAATATTGTTATCGTAACAGCATAGAAATATGTTACGGGTTTATTCTATCATAACCAAACAATAAATTCAACTTATATATACACCGAAAATGCACATAAACAAAAAAAACACAAACCTTGCAGTTTGTAGTTCTTTATGGTGCGAGTGTTCATGAGGGATTTGCTTTTTATTGAAAAGTGAAAAAGTAAAAGCTCAAATCCCTAAAGATTTGAGCTTTTGTGCTTGGCGTACCATTTTGATACAAAAATTCCAGGTGGACGAAAAAGCACTTTAATGGGCAAAAATGCGCTTTACTGGATGAAAGTGCACTTCAATGGACAAAATCCACCTCAGCTGGACGAAATTTCATTTTAGTGGACGAAACCGTATTTTCGTCTTTTTTAAGTCCTATTACAAGGGCTGTATGTATATCTATTCTGTTTTGCACTTGAATTAAATTATACAAAATAGTATAATAATTTATCATGTCCTACTGGCAATAACATCGGCCGTTGCTATTTGTTTTCTTCGGGGAGATATAATTAATTTAAAAGTAAGACTTTATGGGGGTGTTTATTTGCAGTTTTTTGTCTATTTTCTGTTAGCACTTTTTGCTACAACTGTAGGTTCACTTACTGGAATGGGTGGCGGCGTAATCATCAAGCCACTTATGGATGTTTTAGGTGATTATGATGTGAAAACCATTGGTATTGTTTCATCAATAACTGTCTTTTCGATGGCTATTGTGTCTGTCCTGAAACAGATTAAAGCCAAAACAGAAATTCCATATAAAAATGCAATACCGTTGGGGATAGGCTCCGTTGCAGGTGGATTTTTAGGTGAAAAACTACTCACATTTATTGTGAATTTATTTAATGCCAACTCTGTTGTAACCGTTGTGCAAAATTGTGTATTGACGGTACTTGTTCTGTGTGTATTCCTTTATATGAAAAACAAACGAAAAATCAAAGGCAAGGAATGGGATGGCGTATTTGTTTCCCTTGCAGTAGGTGTTTTTCTCGGTGTTTGTTCATCATTTTTAGGTATCGGTGGCGGTCCTATCAATGTTGCACTCATAATTTTCTTATTCTCTGTGAACACAAAAACAGCAACAGTGTGTTCGCTTGTTACAATTCTGTTTGCACAGATTTCAAAACTTACAACAGTGGCACTCACAACGGGCTTTTCAAATTTTGACCTGTCAATTGCGCCACTTATGATTATCGGTGCGATTTTTGGTGGATTTATCGGTGCTGGACTTAACAAAAAATGCAGTGAAAAAACCGTTGAAAAAGCATTCAACTGTGTTCAATTGCTTGTGCTTGGAATTGCAATATTCAATATTATAAGAAATCTTATATGACAACAGTATGGCAGATACCGTTTTTATATTTCTATAACAGCCACCCGTTATTGGCGTACGGATTATGAAATCGGATACTTCGTATCAAGTGAAATCCCCCCCATAAGCCGTAACATATTTTATAAATTCTTTCAGAATTTTATTTCATTTTAAAAAGAACACTTCCGAAGAAGTGTTCTTTTGTGGTTTAGGCATTTAAAATCGAACCCACAACTTTCCTGACACCAGTTCAGGGCTCTCGATAATTTCAATCGAACAAGGGTGGTTCGAATCTCAACTTTTTTACTGTTTTGGTTCATATTTTCACCTGTTTGGGATTTTGGTGTAGCATTAATTTTTTAAAATAAAACTCCCGAAAACGGGCATAAACACTACATAAATAAAAAAAAGAATCAACCTCTAATCGAACACTGATGGTTCAGATTCAGGGGTTGATTCATATGGTGCCGGTGACCGGACTTGACTCTTGCCGCGCCGCGCGGCTTCGGTCATTCGCGGCTCTCGATGTCCACCGGACATCGATTCACTACCGCTCCTACTTCAAGTCCGCCGAAGTTCCTCATAAAACAAAAAGAACTACTAACTTTTCAGTTCGTAGTTCTTTATTGGTGCCGGTGACCGGACTTGAACCGGTACGGTGTTGCCACCGAGGGATTTTAAGTCCCTTGCGTCTGCCGATTTCGCCACACCGGCGTGTCTAATCGACTTGACTATTATACAGTTATTAACCTTGGTTGTCAAGGCGTTTGGACAAATTTTTCATCTTTTTGCTATCATATACTTCTGAGCTCATCTTCGATTAAATCGAAAAGCTTTTCAACTATAGCTTCATCCTCAGCATTGCCTATAAGGGGCAATGTGTATGTCAGCCTGTCACCTACGGTATAAAGCAGTACAGCAGTAGTCGGCTTATATTTTGCCGAGCCGCCTATAAAAGCATCAACAATATCGTGACCGTCAAAGCTGAAGCTCTCACCGCCTAATCGACCCACATTGCTTACGGCAAAGTTGGCATTGTAATAGTTAGCCTTAACCACAAGCTCAGCCTGAAGGTAAATCATAGTCCAATACGCCACATTGAGAAGGGGTAAACCGTGAAGTCCGTTGAACTCGTCAGCCTTGATTTTCTTGGTATTTTTGGCAAGCTCTGTTATCGTCTCGCGTATATTATCGCCCATTCTGCTTACAGTACAAGGCATAAAATTGGTGTGGTTTGTATAACCGATGGTATCAATATCTTTGATATAGCGTCTTAAATCCATAGCGCAGGATATAGTGAGGCTGTCATTTTTATCGCACTGCATAAGTCTGTATGCGGCTCTGAGATAGGCGCTGACAAAAACATCATTAAGGGTACCGCCACACTCCTTGCCAACGGCAAGCATATTCTTTAAAATTTCAGCAGGCAATGTTCTTTTGCAGATAAATACACTGTCGCTGTCGGATTTGCTGCTGTAAGGCAGTTTGTGGTCATCCTTTACAAAAACCTTTTTAAACTTCTTCTTTGCCTCTTTGCCATTGGGGATATCCTGATAAACACGGTCATATCTTCTGGTACCTGTTCTGAAGGTAAGCTTATCTGTTTCGCCCTTTCTGAATCGGCGATAGTTATCGGTGATATCTTTTATAAGCTGTTTGAATCAGCCTCCGTAAAACACCATATGATTCCATCTGAAAAACAGCGCAGACTTATCACCGTTTACGAGAAGAAAGATTTTAAGCTGAATGTTATCTTTGCCGTCAATGCTTGGCAAAGACAGCTCTTTAACAGACCTTTCAAGGTCATCGGTTTCCACAACCCTGAATGCATCGTCAATGTGATAGTCAGTAACAACCCAGCAGGGTACAATATGATTATCGACAAACTTAGAGTGGAAAATCGGTGCTTTTTCAAACAGACATATCAGAACCTTTTTCAGAGTCTCAGCATCAATTACATAATCGTAGTAAAGAGCAAGACGCACTGTTCTGTCCATATAAAAACGGCACATATAGTTCATCTTGTCATACATACCCGCGCCGAGATATTTGGGCATTTTATAGCCGCTTTCATATTCATCGGCAATGAGCTGCAGAGATATATCTTCGTCCTTGAGGCCTCTTTTTTCAAGCTCCTGAGCTCTCTTCAAAAGCTTTGCCAAGGTTTTGACATCAGCTGTTTTTATTCTCTGAGCAATTTTTTCCTTCATAGCTTTTCTTCTCCTGTTTATTTTGTGTTTTTCATTATACCACAAAACAAGCTGCAAATAAAGTCCTTTTACCTTTTTATTTTATGCGTTGTTGTTATCTCAAATGCCTCTTTTCTTATGGTTACCTTTCTCATTCTTTTATAGCCCGGCAGGTTTTTATTCACAGCTCTTACGGCCTCTTTAACGGCAGAATGTATCTCTTCATCGGTGGGATTTTCCTTGCGAAGCTTCTTTTTTACATCCTCTATACTCGGCAAAATCTCCACACAGATTATATCGTCACTCTCACTGCAAACCACACACTCGCCTATTACATTTTCTTTTGAAAGATAGTATTCGAGCTCCTCGGGATAGATGTTTTTACCGTTGGCGGTAACAATAACATTTTTGCTTCTGCCTGTAATATGATAGTTGCCGTTTTTATCTGCAAAACCAAGGTCACCCGTATAAAACCAACCGTCAATTATCACCTTATCCGTTTGTGCCTGATTTTTATAGTACCCCTTCATAACCATAGGTCCTTTGACAGCTATCTCACCGATGCCGTTTTCATCAGGGTTGACTATCTTCACCTGTACCCCTGCAAGAGGCTTTCCAACTGTGTCGGCAGTAGGCGAAGTATCATTGTTACATATTACAATTGGCGAGCACTCCGTAAGGCCGTAGCCGATGATAACGGGTATGCCGTAAGAAGCAAAGTCCTTGGCAGTCTGCTTCTGAAGAGCCGCCGCACCGCAGATGATGAGTCTTAGTCTTCCGCCGAAAAAGCCGTGTATTTCGGAAAATATCTTCTTTCTCGATTCGGCAGGCAGTACCGTTGAAACCTTGGTGATAAGTCTTGCAGCGTTGCCCTTGCCCTCTTCTTCCATTCGCATTGTAATTCTTTTGTGGAGATTTTCAAGAAGCAGAGGTACCGTAACAAAAATCGTAGGTCTGTATTCGCTGAAATTTTCTCTCAAGCGTCTGAAGCTTTCGCAAAAGCTTATTGCAGCGCCGCTGCTGATAATCATAAGAAAAGCTATTGCCTCATAGGTGTGATGAAGAGGTAACACCGAAAAGCTCACATCATCCTCTCTGAGAGATACCGATTGCTTTACCGCTTCAATGTCAGAGCACAGATTGCTGTTTGTGAGAATAACGCCCTTGGTCATTCCCGTCGTTCCCGAGGTAAAAAGCAATGCCGCAACCTCTTCGGGACAAGTCACTGCATCAAGATAAGCTCTCCTGCCTGACGAAAGAAGCTCCTCACCTTTTGTCAGCAGCTGACAAAAAGAGTGAGTATCTTCATACTTTTCCTCGCCCACGGTTATTATTTTAAGCGACTTCTTTTTTTCTTCATCCTGCGAGAGCACCTTATAGCCGTAGCTGTCTGTTATCACTGTGTCAATTTCAGCAAACTGAGCAATGTTATAAAGCTCCTGACAGGGCAGCTCCTTGTCTAAGGGCACAACAGTGCCGACACCGCCTGCAACTGCAAGATAAGACACACACCACTCATAGCTGTTTGCCATAAAAATTGCCACATTTCTGCCCTTTGCCTGCAATTCACAAATAAGCGCCGTACCGAGACTCTCGCAGTCGCTTCTGAATTTTTCATAGGTGACTTCATATATGGCACCTCCCTTATCCTTAAGATAAAAGGCAGTATTTTTACTGTATTTTCTTTCGCTGATTGTTAGTAGCTCTTTAAGTGTATTTGCTTTATCCATAAACATCATCCTTTAATATATTTATACGAATATATTTTTTACAGATAAACACTCAATATACCAAAAACGGACCTCTCATAAGAGAAGTCCGCTTTAATTTTAACCGTATATAAATTCTTTGAGAATTGTCTTATTTTTTTCAAAATTCAGCTTGAGCACATCCTGACCGTTTACCCTCTGATTCCACCAGGTACCCTCAGCAGGAATCTGTTGCTGCTTAATGTCATATCTCATATATGAGAAAGCACCCATACCGAGAGAAAGCAAACCGTTTCTGTCGATATTGGTGGAAATATTCGGAAGCACCTGCTTTACAATATCAACAAGCTTAAAGGGATTTGTCTTTGTAGCCTTTGAGATAATAGCAGAGATAACCTTTCTCTGACGCTGAGTTCTGCCGAAATCGTTATCCACATATCTTATACGGCAATACCACATTGCAGTTCTTCCGTCAACATTCTTGTTGGTACCCGCTTTGAAGTTGGGGCGGTTGACCTGATTTTGCATATATCTTGCTTCTTTCTCGGTTACATCGTTAATTGTGATGCCGCCTAAAAGATTTACAAGGTCTATGAAAACATCATAGTCCACCATTACATAGTCGTCTATATCCACACCGAAGTTATATTCTATAGTGTCCATAAGCAGCTGAGCACCGCCGTAGTTGAAAGCCGCATTGAGCTTTGTGCTGTAGCCCTTTGAGGGAATATAAACATAGCTGTCTCGAAGAAATGATGTGAGCTTTATTTCTCTGTTGGTCTTGTCGATAGAAAACAGTATCATTGAGTCTGAACGCTGACCCTCGAGACCCTCTCTTGCGTCACTGCCGATAAAAAGAATATTTCTGATATTATCATCGTGAAGCAAATTGCTGTCTTTAAGATAGATATTTTCGCCGATTGAGTCGTCGTAATTGAGACCTCCGAGAGCCGAATAGCCGTAAAGGAAAACACCAAGCACAAGCACAACAAGCACACAGAATACTCCGAGAACTGCCTTTGCCTTTCCGCCTGACTTTCTCTTTGCAGGTCTGCCTTTTGGGCTTCTCTGCTGAGGTGGCACGGGGCGCTGAGGTCTCGGTGCACTCTGATGAGTACCTGCAGGCCTTTGTGAGCCTTGCACTCTCTGACCCTGAGGAGTTCTCATACTTTCAGGTGAAGCGGGTCTGTGAGGGGTGCTGCCTACACTCTGAGACGGTGCCATTCTTCTGCCCTGAGGTGTTCTCGCGCCCGACGAGGAATAAATATCCTTTGACGGTGCTGTGATGTGGCCGGGCTTGGGCACATCCATATCAAAGTCGGGGATATTAACCTTAAAATTTCTGCTTTTATCAGCCACATTTTTTTGGCTGTGGCTTTTTATATCAATATCTTCATTATCATAATCATCGTCAACAAATTTATCTGTAACATTTTTTACTGTTGCAGAGTCACTGTCTGTGCGACTTTTTTTCTTTTTATCGGAAAAATATATATCGTCCATAGTATCCTCCAATAACATTATTCATTTTATTTTAACTCAAACGAGCCAAAATGGCAAGCATTTTTTTATTTCTTCACCTTTTCTTAAGGAAGATGTAAAATATTTTTTTAAAATAAGGCTGTGCTGTGGGGAAAAGACGGGGGGCTGAGCCGCCGAAGGAACTTCGGCGCGCAGGGGCCGCCCACAGGGCGGCTCCTGCCAAAATCGCCCGTGAGGCGATTTCGCTCAGCCCCCCTCCCCTTACGGTAAACTCCCCATTGACAACAACAGCAAAGTCGTGTAAAATATAGAGTCGTGAGTACACTGGGCAGTTGCGGGCTCCGAAAGGAGCGTGAGGAAAGTCCGGGCTTCACACAGCAGGGTAACGGCTAACAGCCGCCGAGGGCGACCTTAGGGAAAGTGCAACAGAAATAAACCGCCATAAGCTTTCAGCTTACGGTAAGGATGGAAAGGCGAGGTAAGAGCTCACCGGCATAAAGGAGACTTTATGGCCATGTAAACCCTACCCGAAGCAACACCGACAGGATATGATACGTCAGCTGGACGAAAACCGAAAGGTGGCTTGAACTGCGGAGCAATCCGCCGTCTGGATAGATGACTGCCTTAAAAGACAGAACCCGGCTTACAGGTGTACTCACAAACATAAAAATTAATCCCCGGATTAACCGGGGATTTTATTATTAATAGGCTACTTTCTTATATCCGCCTGGAATTTTAAACACCGAGCTTGACGGTGTATCGTTAACTTTAGAAATCTTCAGAGTTTCTGTACTTGAGTCAGAATAAGTTACCTTCATAGCCTTTACCTCATCGTTTATAAAGTAGTAGGTTTTCTTTATACCGAGCTCTTTATCTGTGTAAATTTCCGCTACAGCTTTCTTACCTGAATAAATCGTGGTTTTAGCCGTTACTCCTTTTGCATCGGACATATCAAGAAGCACCGCCATCATTGCGACACTGTAGACTACCTCGTAAGCATCATCATCCTTAAATATCGCATAAGTTTTATCGTCGTCAAAGATAACATAAACCTTTTCTTTATCAGCATCAATAAGGTATTCAAAATCGCGTAGATTCTTATTGTTTTTAAAGTCGTATCTTACAAAAACCTTGTTACCTTTTACAGCTAAAGTATAGTCAAACGTACCGTAATCTTCATCCTTGAGACCTGTTACCTTTACACTCCAGTCACCGTCGGTAAAGTATTTCTTGAGCTTGCCTACTCTGAAGGATTTTACTTTTTTACCGTCCGTTCTGACAGTAATCTCATCGCTGTATGTACCCCAGATAGTTTTACCGTCTTCCTTGAAAAATGCTCTGACCTTAAATTTATAGTTTGTTGCATCTTCAAGACTCTTTACTGTATAGCTTTCTGTCTTGATGCCTTTGTAATATGTCCACTTATTATTCTTATAGACATAAACTCTGTATCCGTCTGCGTCTTCAACCTTGCTCCATTTGAGAGTTACCGATGAGCTTGTTACAGACTTTGAGGTGATTTTTGCTTTAGTGAAATCGGGATATGTCACTTTGTGTTCTTTAAGACTGCCTTTATGTATTCCCTCTGCATTTTCTACATAGGTCTGACTTGCAAAACAGTATTGGGTATTCGCTTTTACATCTTCATAAGTGTACGAGCCTTTTTCATTAGTGTCAACTTTCCTGATTTCCGCCCATTCCCCGTCTTTTTTTATATATATGATTACTCCTGTAACACCCTTTGTGGCTGCCCAAGAGAACTTTACACCATCTTTGTTAGTTCTTACCGTAATCGAACATACAGGTATACGCTCAGAAGAAAGTATTGTGGCAACTGTCATTTCCGATTCATATTTCACACCGTCTACGGTAATAAAAGATACAACACCTACTTCATAGTTGGTTTTATTGAGAATCTCCCATATAAGAGTCTGACCGATTAAAGATGTGCCACGAAACACCCATTCACCGTCAATTCTAAGATAAACATCGTATCCTTCTGCGCCCTCTACCTCATCCCACAAAACATTCATAAAGCCGTCACCGCCTGTGCCGCTTCTGATGTTTTTCGGAGCTTCCGGTAAGGTTACCTCGTTTTTTTCAGGCTCTGTCGGTTCCTCCTCAGGAGTAGTTGTAGTTTCTTCTTCAGCAGGTGATGTTGTCTCTTCTTCAACAGATGCTGTAGTTTCTTCTGCCCCTGCTACGGTTGTCTCCTCGGCAGTATCTCCCTCAACCGCCATTGACATGGAGCTGAAAACTGTTACACAAACAAGCAACACTGCTAATATTTTAGTAAACTTTTTCATATTAATCTTCCTTTCCGT
Organism: Clostridia bacterium; assembly: GCA_017631745.1. Lineage (GTDB taxonomy): Bacteria > Bacillota > Clostridia > Oscillospirales > Acutalibacteraceae > UBA6857. The sequence goes on from JAGBSR010000250.1 coordinate 20,409, forward strand.
TTTTATGTTAGTAGGATATCACTCAATTGTGTATTCTATATGAAAAAAACACTGTTATTACAAAACTGTAATTTTTTTATAACAAAAAACTGTATGGAAGTATTTTCACAACCATACAGTTCAGTTTTATTATAAATCTTTAAGATGCTTGCTTCTGCTGGGGTGACGAAGCTTACGAAGAGCCTTAGCTTCAATCTGTCTGATACGCTCTCTTGTAACATTGAAAGCCTTACCAACCTCTTCGAGTGTCTGTGGTGTACCCTCGCCGAGACCGAAACGAAGTCTTAAAACCTCTGCTTCTCTGGGAGTGAGAGTTTCGAGCACTTCATTAACCTTAGTCTTAAGGAAGGTCATCGCTGCAGCATCTGCAGGTGAAAGTGCATCTTCGTCGGGAATGAAGTCGCCAAGATGGCTGTCTTCCTCTTCACCGATGGGAGTTTCAAGTGAAACGGGCTCCTGAGAAATTCTGAGGATTTCTCTTACCTTGTCAACTCCGAGACCGAGCTCTTTTGCGATATCTTCGGGAGTGGGCTCTTTGCCGTCACGATGAAGAAGCATATTGCTTGCCTTCTTAACCTTGTTGATAGTTTCAACCATATGAACGGGGATACGTATTGTTCTGCCCTGGTCAGCGATA
>JAGBSR010000251.1 GCA_017631745.1 Clostridia bacterium
GGAGTTCAGATATCAAGGCAAGCTCCACAAACATCACCATCAAGATTGACTGTGTTACATCAACCTCAAAGGTAACCTGCAGTGTTACGGCGGCTAAAAACAGCGACGGTATGCAGGAAATTGTAATAGACCTTTCATCACAGAGTGTTTCCTCAGGCAGCACAGTTACCTATACAATCCCCGAGGGCTTCCTGGTTTCAAAAACAGGCACACAGTATAATACATCTTATACAAGCAGTGCGACAATTTAAATAATTACAGCAGGTATCTCAGATGCCTGCTGTTTTTGCATATTTTTGCCTTTAAAGGGAAATCTTTTAAGGGTGATAGTATGATTTATGAAATAAGATTAAAAGCAAGACAAAAGCAGGCACAGTGCAGTGCAATACTGTTTCTGAGCTTTATGATAACAGCCCTTGTTGTGCTGACGGTAAATCTATTTCCGCTTGTATACATCAGCACAGTGAAAACTCTGTCAGGTGATAATAAAATTCTGAGCCTTATTGTTTCTACTTTTCTTCTGCATATTTGCATTACTTTATATTCTGCCTTGTCTCTCGGTGTTGACAGATTTATGCTTAAGCGATCCGAAAACATATCTGCAGGTGCAGGTGACATATTTTACTATTTCCGCTTTCGCAATCTGATTTCAATGTTGAAGTTTTATATTGCCTTTTCAGTGAGAAGACTTTTGTTTTATATTGTTCTTTTACTGCCTTTTGCAATTTGTCTGGGAACATTTATCTCTCTTTGCAATAAAGGCTTCTCTGCGGCAGTTTGTCTCGTCTTCGGTGTGTTCAGTGTTTTGTTTATGCTTCTGGCTGTAATTACATTTCATAGAATAAGCGACACATATTTTCTTTCTAAATATAAGTTTATTAAAGGTGATTATCTGAACTTAAAACAACTGTTCGCCATTTCTCAGGAAGCAATGCTGCCAAAAATTAAAAGACTCAGGCAGATGAAGCTCAGCTTTTCGGGCTGGTTTCTGCTGTGCATTCTGATAGTCCCTATACCTTATGTGTGGAGCTATTACCGTCAGTGTAAGGCTTGCTTTGCAGCTGAGTGTATGTAGTGCTTCAGTGGGCGGTAACGGGCAGGCGGGGGCTCAGACAAAATCCGCAAGCGGATTTTGTGAAGGCACCGCAGGTGCCTCCTGCCGAAGCTGCGCTTCGGCCCTGAGCCCCCGTCCCTAGCACCTACCTTTTGTCAATTTCTCTCACTAAAGACCTGAAAACGGGTACACAGTCTGTTGTTCCGCTTGAGCCGTTTTCGTTGAGAATAACAATTATATATCTTGGATTTTCACTCGGGTAATATCCTGCAAACCAGGTGCGAAGAGTCTCTTTATTTTCGCTGTAAATACCGCTTTGTGCCGTGCCGGTTTTACCTGATGAGTTTTCAAGTGAATAAGATTTACCGACCTCAGAGAGCATTTTTTTGATATTTAATACGGTTTTGTCTGACAATACTTTTATTTGAGGTGATGACGGCTCTTTTGTCATAAGTCCCATATAGTTTGTCAGACCAAGTATAAGCTTCGGCTCAACGGCATTGCCTGTTGAAAGGGCGTGATAAACCGATGCTATCTGTAACGGTGAAGCGAGAAAATCACCTTGCCCGAAGGCAAAATTTGCAAGATTTCCCTTTATTTCAAGGCTCTCTCTTGTCGGCAATACACCTGTTGAGCTTCTGATTTTGCTTGCAAGGGTAATCTCTGTCCCGAGTCCCGTATCACTGCACAATTTCACAAGTAAATCTACATCAAGCTTCATAATAAGATTTATAAAATAAGTGTTGCAGGAAAACTTCAGCGCATCTGTCATATTGATTTTTCCGTGAGACTTATTATCATAGCACTTGAATGTTCTGTCACCGACCTTGATTTCACCGCTGCATTCATATTCAAGCAGGGGAGAGATGCCGTTTTCAAGAGCACAGGCGGCAACTACGGGCTTAAAAATCGAGCCCACAGAGTAGCTCATCAGAGCCTTGTTAACGAAAGGGGAGTTCTCAGCCGTAAGAGAGTCGGCAACATTGTCGGGGTCATATTCCGGCACACTTGCAAGAGCTGAAATTTCTCCCGAGTGTACATTCATAACAATGGCACAGCCGCTTTTTATCTTGCTTTCTGAGAGCACTTCTTCGGTTATCTGCTGAATTTCTTTGTCAATTGTAAGAACAACACCTGCCCGCGATGTGAAATTTTCATCGTTAATATATTTGTCCATACCTGCAAGTACCCTGCCGACGGCATCAACCTGAAAAGAAACCGAAAGTTTACCTGAGTTTTGGCTGAGATAGTTGTCAAAGGAGCTCTCTATGCCTGTTACTCCTACCTTGCCTGAAGAGTCTGTATAACCGATTATATGCACAGCTAAGGGGTCGCTGCTGTATCTGTCTGCAACCTCAAATGTGCGAATAAGCTCAGTGTTTATTTCTTCATTTACCTCGACAATATAAGGCGAGCCGTTTTCTGTCTTCTCTCTCAGATAAGAGTCGTCAGCCTTGCCTTTGAGATATTCATAAGACGCCACACAGGGTGTTACGACGGCAAGAAGCTTCTTTTCTGAGCCA
>JAGBSR010000252.1 GCA_017631745.1 Clostridia bacterium
ATTTCCCAGGTTGAGATACCTGGTCTGACAGCCTCACCGGCCACCTTAAGCGCCTCTGCCGATATTCTGCAAGCCTCTCTCATAAGAGCGAGCTCGCGAGTCGTCTTCAGCACGATCATGCTTATTCCTCCAAAGCCTTCTGAACAAGAGCTGAAGTATCTTTTACTTCTTCCTGTCCTTCAACTATGAATAATTTGTTTTTCTTTGCGTAGAAATCCTTGAGAGGTTCGGTCTGACTGTGATATACATCAAGTCTGTCCTTAACCGTATCAGGATGGTCGTCAGCTCTGATGATGAGCTCTGCGCCGCAAGCGTTGCAGATGCCATCTTTCTCAGGCTTCTTGTAAAGCAGGTGGTATGAGTTACCGCAAGCGGGACATACTCTTCTGCCTGACATTCTCTCAACAATCTTTTCGTCGGGAACTTCGATATCGATTACCTTGTCGATTTCGATGCCCATTGTGTCGAGAGCCTCAGCCTGGGGAATAGTTCTGGGGAAACCGTCGAGGATAAAACCGTTCTGGCAGTCATCCTCAGCGAGTCTTTCCTTAATAATACCGATTACGACTTCATCGGGAACAAGCTGACCTTTATCAATGAATTCCTTGGCTTTAAGACCCATTTCTGTGCCAGCCTTGAGAGCAGCACGGATAATGTTACCTGTTGATATGGCAGGAATTGAAAGCTTATCGCAGATATATTCTGCCTGTGTGCCTTTACCTGCACCGGGTGCACCTAAAAGTATTAACTTCATGGTTATCACTCCTTTAATATTAGTCAAGGAAGCCCTTGTAGTGTCTCATCATCATCTGGCTTTCAAGCTGCTTAACTGTTTCAAGAGCAACGCCAACTACGATGATAAGTGATGTGCCACCAAGTGAAAGAGTCATGGGAGAACCAATGAGATTTGTGAACAGAGTGATGATGTTGGGGAAAAGTGCTACTACTGAAAGCAGAAGCGCGCCAAGCAGTGTCATTCTGCCAAGAATCTTCTTGATGTAATCCGATGTGGGTTTACCCGGACGAAGACCGGGAATCATACCGCTGTTCTTTCTGATGTTGTTAGCCATTTCTACGGGATTGTACTGAATGCTTGCATAGAAGTAAGCAAAGAAGAGAATCAGGAAAAAATAGATAACTGAGTAGAACCAGTGGCTTGTTGAGAAGAGACCGAAGAAGCCGGCATACTTCTCTGCTGTTGCATCACTAAGGAACATCTCTACCGTGGGAGGAAGAGAAAGGATTGATGATGCGAAGATAACGGGAAGAACACCTGACATATTAACCTTAAGAGGAATATGTGTGCTCTGGCCGCCGTACATCTTACGACCTACAACTCTCTTTGCATACTGCACTGGGATTCTTCTTTCAGCGTTATCCATCCATACAATGAAAGCGATCATTGCAAGAAGGCAGATAACCATGATGGGTACAAGTGCATAATAAGCACCGCCCTGAAGAATGTATGCATAAAGCATATAACCGAGAGTCGGGATACGTGATACGATACCTGCGAAGAGGATGATTGAGATACCGTTACCGATACCCTTTTCATTAACCTGCTCGCCGAGCCACATTACGAAGCATGAGCCCGCTGTGAGACAAAGGATAACTGCGAGACCCTGAAGCACTGCAGCAAAACCTGTGAAGAGGTTGCCTTCTGCGTCAGTTACTACATAACCCTGAGCTCTGAGGTAGATGAAATATGCTGTACTCTGTAAAAGAGCAAGAGCAATTGTTGTATAACGTGTGATTGTTGCAATCTTCTTTCTGCCTTCTTCGCCTTCCTTTGAGAGTTTCTCAAGGGCGGGAATAACAACACCAAGAAGCTGGATAATAATTGAGCTGTTGATATACGGTGTGATTGACAATGCGAAAATCGTACCGTATGCGAAAGCTTCACCGGTCATCATTGACAGGTAGTTCATGAAGGTTTCGCCTGTGGGATCGATGATACCGTTATCACCTGAAATGTTTGTGAAAGGAACAGGGATTGCGGCACCAATTCTGAAAATCAATACTATAAGTGCTGTGAAAAGCATCTTCTTACGGAGATCTGCGACTTTCCAAGCATTTATGAAAGTACTAATCATATCAGATCACCTCGATCTTTCCGCCTGCTGCCTCAATCTTCTGCTTTGCAGATTCGCTGATAGCGTTAGCCTGTACTGTGAGAGCCTTAGTGATTTCACCGTAACCAAGAACTTTAACGCCGTCGAGAACCTTCTTAACAAGGCCCTTTTCGATAAGTGAATCGATTGTTACTACTGCACCTGCTTCGTAGTTCGCTTCAAGTGCTGCAACATTTACGATTGCCATTTCTGTTCTGAAGATGTTGTTGAAACCTCTCTTAGGAACTCTTCTCTGAAGGGGCATCTGACCACCTTCAAAGCCGGGGCGCATACCTCTGCCGGCACGTGCCTTTTGACCTTTGTGACCTTTACCGGCTGTTTTACCCTGGCCGGAACCTGCGCCACGACCAATGCGTTTACGCTCTTTTGTTGAGCCAGCTGCAGGTGAAAGTTCGTGCAATTTCATTTTACGCACCTCCTCAAATTAAGCTTCGCTCGTTTCGATAAGGTGTGAAATTTTCTTCACCTTACCCTGAGTCTGGGGATTGTTCGGCTGAACTGAAACGTCGCCGATTTTCTTAAGACCAAGAGCCTGGGCTGTAGCAATCTGATCTTTCTTTGAACCGATAAGGCTCTTAACAAGCTTTACCTTAATGTCTGCCATCTTGTACGCCCTCCTTAACCTAAGATTTCTTTTGCAGTCTTACCGCGAATCTCAGCAACTTCTTCTACGTTGCGAAGCTTTGAAAGACCGTCGATTGTAGCTCTTACTACGTTACAGGGGTTGTTTGAACGAAGAGCCTTTGTACGAATATCTTTGATACCTACTGTTTCAACAACGGCACGAACGGGGCCGCCTGCGATAACACCGGTACCGGGTGCAGCAGGCTTAAGAAGAACTACGCCTGCGCCGAACTTACCGATAATCTCGTGGGGAATTGTTGTTCCCTTAAGAGCAACCTTCATAAGGTTTTTCTTAGCGTCTTCGATACCCTTGCGGATAGCGTCAGGAACTTCGCCTGACTTACCGAGACCGAAGCCGATGATGCCGTTGCCATCACCAACAACTACAAGAGCTGAGAACTTGAAAATTCTACCACCCTTAACTGTCTTTGATACACGGTTGATGGCTACAACACGTTCTGTAAGTTCATAAGCTGATGCATCAATTTTAGTCATAATTAATTTCCTCCTTGCTTAGAACTTCAGGCCGCCGGCACGAGCACCTTCTGCGAGCTCCTGTACACGACCGTGATAGATATAGCCGGCTCTGTCAAATACGCATTCTTCGATGCCCTTTTCCTTAGCGCGACTTGCTAATGTTTCGCCCACCTTGTGAGCTGCTGCTTTGTTACCGCCGTACTCTGTGAAATCCTTCTCAACGCTTGATGCGGATGCGAGTGTCACACCGTTAACATCGTCGATGAGCTGAGCATAGATATGGCTGAGTGAACGGTAAACATTCAGACGAGGACAAGCTGCAGTACCGCTGATCTTAGCACGTACTCTCTTCTGTCTTCTCTTTCTTGCTTTATTTGCGTCTTGTTTACTAACCATTGAAATATCACTCCTTTACCTATCTTATTTACCCTTACCGGCTTTACCTTCTTTGCGGCGGATGTATTCGTCAACATACTTGATACCTTTGCCCTTGTAGGGTTCGGGAGGTCTCTTTTCACGAATTTCTGCTGCAAACTGGCCAACCTTCTGCTTATCAGCGCCGCTAACTGTAACCTTGTTACCGTTAACTTCTACTGTGATGCCTTCGGGTGCTTCCATGATTACGTCGTGTGAGAAACCGATCTTCATCCAAAGAGCTGTGCCCTTTACTTCAGCACGGTAACCGATACCGTTGATTTCGAGTTCCTTCTTGTAGCCGTTTGAAACACCTTCGATCATGTTAGCGATAAGTGTACGGGTAAGACCGTGAAGTGATCTGTTTTCTTTCTGATCATTAGGACGAGTAACTGTGATTGTGTCGCCGTCCTTAGTGATTGTAATGTTGCTGTTCATGGTTCTTGAAAGTGTGCCCTTAGCACCCTTTACTGTTACAGTGCTACCGTCAACAACAACTTCTACTCCTGCGGGGATCGCGATGGGAGCTCTACCAATTCTTGACATGTCAGCACCTCCTTACCATACGAATGCAAGAACTTCGCCGCCTACGTTAGCCTTACGAGCGTCCTTGTCAGTCATAACACCCTTGGGTGTTGAAAGGATAGCGATACCGAGACCTTTCATTACCTTAGGCATGTCTTCAACATTTGTATAAATTCTTAAGCCAGGCTTTGATACTCTTCTGAGACCAGTGATAACCTGTGACTTATTGGGACCGTACTTGAGCTGAATGTCAAGCACACCCTGCTTACCGTCTTCTTCAACGGTGAAGCTCTTGATGTAACCTTCATCAACAAGAATCTGAGCAATTGCCTTCTTCATGTTGGATGCAGGAACTTTAACTGAATCGTGTTTTGCTGAGTTAGCGTTACGAATTCTTGTAAGCATATCAGCGATAGCGTCTGTGATTTGCATTATTCCTTTACCTCCTTATAAATTTGCAATTGCTTACCAGCTTGCTTTCTTAACGCCGGGAATCTGACCAGCGTGAGCAAGTTCTCTGAAGCAGATACGGCATATTCCGTACTTACGGAGATAAGCGTGAGGTCTGCCACAGATCTTGCATCTGTTATACGCTCTTGTTGAGTACTTAGCAGGTCTCTGCTGCTTTACTTTCATAGCGGTTTTTGCCATTGTAACTTACCTCCTTAATTATTTCTCAAAGGGAGCGCCCATAAGTGAAAGGAGCTCTCTTGCTTCTTCGTCAGTCTTGGAAGTGGTAACGAAGCAGATGTCCATACCACGAACCTTGTCGATCTTATCATATTCGATTTCAGGGAAAATAAGCTGTTCCTTGATACCTACTGAGTAGTTACCTCTGCCGTCGAAAGCGTTGGGGTTGATACCTCTGAAGTCACGAACTCTGGGGAGAGCAAGGTTGAAGAATCTGTCAACAAATTCATACATCTTGTCGCCTCTGAGTGTAACCTTAGCACCGATAACCATGCCTTCACGGAGTTTGAAGTTAGCTACTGATTTCTTTGCCTTGCAAAGAACGGGCTGCTGACCTGTAATCTGTCTGAGATCGGAAACTACAGCGTCAAGAACCTTTGAGTTAGCGATTGCTTCGCCGCAAGCTACGTTGATAACAACTTTTTCAAGCTTAGGGATTTGCATAACGCTCTTATAACCGAACTTTTTCATCATCTGAGGTGCAACCTCATTGACGTAAGCTTCTTTTAATCTAGCCATTGTTATGTTCCTCCCTTATTATTCAAAGTGTGCAAGACAGTCGCTGTGCTTGCAAGCACGCATCTTCTTGCCCTTTTCGTCGATCACGTGGCCAACTCTTGTAGGTCTGCCACACTTGGGGCATACGAGCTGAACTTTGCAAGCATAGAGAGCTGCTTCAGCTTCGATGATACCGCCCTGTTCGCCCATCTTACGAGGCTTAACGTGCTTCTTAACAACGTTTACCTTCTCGACAATAACTTTGCCTTCTGAGGGGCTAACAGCCATTACTTTACCTCTAGCGCCACGATCTTTACCGCTGATAACAGCTACTGTGTCGCCTGATTTAACATGAACTTTACTCATCGTGACACCTCCTTAAAGTACTTCCGGAGCAAGTGAGAGAATCTTGAGATAATCCTTATCACGAAGCTCTCTTGCTACGGGTCCAAAGATACGAGTACCCTTGGGGTTTTTATCTTCTTTGATGATTACGGCTGCATTTTCGTCGAAACGAATGTATGTGCCGTCATCACGGCGAACGCCTGTTGCAGTACGTACAACTACTGCCTTAACAACGTCGCCTTTCTTAACGATTCCGCCAGGTGCTGCTTTCTTAACAGAAGCAACAATGACGTCGCCGATGTTAGCATATCTTCTTCCGGTACCGCCAAGAACACGGATGCACATGATTTCTTTAGCGCCTGTGTTGTCAGCTACCTTAAGATAAGTCTGCTGCTGGATCATTGTATTTGGCCTCCTTTAGCTGCACCAATTATTTGGCTTTTTCGATAATTTCTACTACTCTCCATCTCTTATCCTTTGAAAGAGGGCGAGTTTCCATAATAAGAACGCGGTCACCAACACCACAGATGTTGTTTTCGTCGTGAGCCTTTACCTTAACGGTACGGTTAACGATTTTCTTGTAAAGAGGGTGTCTAACCTTATCCTTGATTGTTACTACTACTGTCTTTTCCATCTTATCGCTTGATACGATGCCGACCTGAGTTTTTCTGAGATTTCTTTCGCTCATTGTTCAGTCCTCCCTTTCTTAAGAATTCTGGCCGTGAAGAACGATGTCACGCTGAACTGTCTTGATTCTAGCGATATCCTTCTTAACAGCATTTATTCTCATGGGGTTGTCAAGCTGGTTTACAGCCTGCTGGAAACGAAGATTGAAAAGCTCCTTCTTGAGCTCAGCGAGCTTTGCGTCCATCTCTGCGGCGGACAGTTTTCTGATTTCACTTGCTTTCATTACTGCACACCGTCCTTTTCCTGTTCTGCTTTAGTTACGAATTTGCACTTGATGGGAAGCTTCATAGCTGCAAGACGCATAGCCTCACGAGCGAGTTCCTCATCAACGCCGGCGATTTCAAACATAACTCTGCCGGGTTTTACAACTGCTACCCAATATTCAGGTGAACCTTTACCTGAACCCATTCGGGTTTCAGCGGGCTTCTGAGTGATGGGCTTGTCAGGGAAGATCTTGATCCATACCTGACCACCACGCTTGATATAACGTGTCATAGCGATACGGGCAGCCTCGATCTGTCTGGAAGTAATCCATGAAGGTTCGAGAGCTACGAGACCGAAATCACCGTTTGTTACTTTGTTGCCCTTGTGAGCTGCGCCCTTGAGACGGCCACGCTGCACTTTACGACGTTTTACGCGCTTAGGTAA